>CACZPV010000234.1 GCA_902783065.1 uncultured Ruminococcus sp. | reverse complement strand
CATTTTCTTTAATTTTATGCAAGTATTTATGGAATTTTATTCAAAAATTATCACAGTTGTAATTGAAATCCACCAAATCAGAGGGGGACTGAATAGTTACCTTTTTTCTTATAATAATTCCTGATAGAAAGCAGACTTGAATCTGCGAGGATATTTTTGCAAGACGAGACAGAGAACGCCAAGCATAGACGATAACGAAGTACGACGAAAAACAGACCGCAAAGTCTGTCTATTTTAGATATTAGTATTAAAGTCAGAAAGTGGTGTCCTCGATGAAGGCAGTGATAATCTCAATAGCTTTTTGTGCTGCCGATCTCGAGAATGTATTATATTCAACCTGTGTGCCCTCATCACAGGAACTGTCGTCAGAAATCGATCGAAGAACAGCAAATGGAATTTTGTTTATATAGCAAACCTGACCGATACTGCCGCCTTCCATTTCACAGGCAATTGCACCGAATCTACGGTTAATATCATTTCTTGCTTCGATCGTACCAATAAACTGATCTCCCGTTGCTACGGTGCCAACAATATAATTAATATCATAAAGTGAAGAACATATTTTTTCAAGTTCGGCAATCAGACGGGAGTCGGCAGGAATATGTACAATGTTTTCTTCAGGAAGGAACAATGTAGCCGGAGCATCACCCAGAAGCGTTGTATCAAAATCATGCTGTACAATATCCCCGGCAATAACTACACTGCCAATGTGTGTTTTGTCAGAAGTACTTCCGGCAATTCCCGTATTGATAATTCTGTCCGGTTTATATTCAAGTATCATTGTCTGCGTACAAAGCGCAGCATTTACTTTTCCTATACCGCATCTGGCAACAACACATTCTGTTCCGCTGATTATGCCTGATGTGAATTTCAATGAACTGATAATTTTTTCCTTCGGATTTTCCATTTTTGCAATGATACCGTTAACTTCGATATCCAATGCGCCTATAATTCCTAACATTTTTATTTCTCCTTTTATCGTGATATCATAGTCGATTGTAAAAGTCTGAAATTCTTTTACCCCTGCGTTTTTTGATATCATGTGTTTTACAATTTTTCTCCGTTGACATCAGTGATTTTCTCCGTTTTTTGCATCGAAAACAACTGCTTTTGATTTAGCAGGCGGCACAAAACCTTGATATTTTTCCATCAAAATACCTCCCGGTACTCACCTTATTGTGCTCGGACCAGCCGCCATCTATTCAAGGTTTCCGGTGTGAAACATTATTGCGGCGGCTGCCGCAATTGGTGCGGTTTCGGCTCTTAAAATCCGTTTTCCTAAAGTTGCAGTCAACGCACCGTATTGTTTAAGTAATACAACCTCCCTTTCTTCAAATCCGCCCTCCGGACCTATGAACACAGCGATGTTTCTGTCCTCAGGTGTAATCAGCAGCCTCAGAGGTTCTCCCCCTCCTTCGTAAAACAAAATAACCTTATCATATCGTTCAAGCTCTGAAGCGGCGGATTTTAATTCAATAAGCGGTCTTACTGACGGAATTATTCCCCGTCTTGACTGCATTGCCGCCT
This sequence comes from uncultured Ruminococcus sp., assembly GCA_902783065.1. Lineage (GTDB taxonomy): Bacteria > Bacillota > Clostridia > Oscillospirales > Acutalibacteraceae > UBA1213. Next base: position 18,561 of record CACZPV010000234.1, on the reverse strand, counting down.
GTAAGGCAATTTTTTGATATCGTTTTATTTTCTTTTCAGCCGATTTGCTGTCGGGACGGGATACACACCTGTCTGTCAGTATGGGAACAATTTCTGTAACACCCAGTTCAATACATTTTTGTATGACAGTTTCCGGCTTATCTCCCTTTGTCAGCGCAAAATACAGTGTTATACTGACCGTTGGCTCATGGGTACATTCTTCTTTGGATGTCAGCTTTACAAGAACACCTTCTGCATTTATTTTCTCTATCATACACAAGTGCTGGTTCTGATGCTTGTCACAAATTGTGATAACCTCGCCGACAGACATTCTCAGTGATTTGGTTATATGTACGGCATCCTCGCCGGTGATGAGATATGTGTCGCCTGTATTTCCTAAGTTATCGGCAAAAAACCAATCCATATATAAACTCCTCTTTTTACAACTTTCTTCAATCTTGACGGATTATTCTGCTTTATCACGTACATCAAAGCAGAATAACGAATGCAATATCAGCAGACAAATTCACAGGACTCCTGTATTGCTGATGTATTGTCCATCAGTTTTTTTGCCTTAGCACGTGCTTTTTCAGCCTTCCGTATAATAGTGCGGCGAAGCTTCTGCAAACGAAACCGATTGTATCGCTGTATTACCGCAAACGGAAGATTCAGCAAAAAAAGTACAATTGTAAGTGCAAATGCCATCAGAAAATTATTAATGATAAATAATATCACAGCATACATACAGTTTGCAGTATGGTTCCATTCCGCACGGCAGGTTTCCATAATAAATTCATCCAGATAAGGAACGGATGTATCATCCAGATGATCCTTTGAAAAGCCGTCTTTGCCTATATGCTGGGGAAGAATGTCTTTCCACTTGTTGATTTTAAGGACGTCGTTGTAGAATTTGCCGTCTTTCTCCCATTTGTGCGGTTGATACAGCTTTTTTTCGGCATTGAAAAAAGATGTGTCAACTGATACACATACAATAAAAGTTATAAAATGCCATATGCATCCAAGAAGTATATTTATTATCAAACCACTGATAAATGTTTCTTCCCTGAGCATCCGTTTCACCTCCGGCATCAGGCAGCAATAAAACCAATACTTATATTTCAGAATCATTGAGTAATATCGAAAAATACAATATACTATATTATATCATTTTGTAAATAAAAAATGTTAATAAATTATGAACTATAATTTTCCGAATTAAAGTGTTTAATGCGGAAGGATTTTCGGCGAAGAAGTTTCGTCGGCTACGGTCGGTATACCCCAAGGCACTTCCTTCGTGGGTCCTCTGCCTTGCTTTGTGAAATTTCTGCTCAAATCTAATCAAAGACTTTTATCAACTGCAAGTATAAACATTGAATCAACAATGAGTTGAATAGTTTCAAGGTAAATATTATAATCACAAGTAAGAAGTTTAAACTATTGATGAATAAATACAAAAAATACAAAAATCAGGCATAAAAAATGTTGTATTCTTATAAAAAACGTGTTAAAATAATAATATGTTTCATTGGCCTGTAAAATGACTGACAAAACATATGCTTTGGACTACGAAATGCTTTCCGGATAATAAAACTGTCTGTAAACAACAAACTATAAGGGGAATTTATATGGACACACAAAAGAGTATTGCAGAACTCAGCAGTGAATTGGTTAGTATTCTTAAATCAGAAAAAAAGAAAATAGCCACCGCAGAAAGTCTTACCGGAGGAATGGTGTCAGAAATGCTGACCGCTGTTCCGGGAGCATCTGAGGTGCTGGAATGTGGTGTGTGTTCATACTCAAACCGCATCAAGCATGAAATTCTGGGTGTCAGTCCAAAGACACTTGAAATGTATACCGAATATAGTATTCAAACTGCCTGCGAAATGGCTGAAGGGGTTCGCCGACTGAGCGGTGCGGATATAGGTGTGTCAACTACGGGAATAGCAGGACCTTCCGGAGCACTCGAGGGAAAACCTGTTGGTTTTACCTGCATAGGCATAAGCACTTCGGAAAAAACATATGCAAAGGAATTTATTTTCGGCAGCGGCTCAGGCTGTGAACGTGAACTGGTAAGACAGCTTGCTGTATTGAATGCATTGTCTCTTGCAGCTGAGGAACTGCGACCGTAAATAAAAATATGCACACTTGCGAAAAAAATTGTAAAACAGAAATAAAAAATTGTGCAAAACTATTGATTATATTCGAAAATCGTGATAAAATATATTACGAATGTAAAAAGTTTTATAGAATTTGTATCATTTGATGGAAAATGAGCCAAAAATATAATATAATAGAACGGAGATGATTTATCTATGCCAAGAAGTGCGGGCATTTTAATGCCAATAACTTCACTGCCTTCTCCTTATGGAATAGGCACTCTCGGCAAAGCAGCGTACGAATTTGTAGACTTTTTGAAAGAAGCAGGTCAGACATACTGGCAGCTGCTTCCCGTTGGTCCCACAAGCTACGGTGATTCACCATATCAGTCTTTTTCTACATATGCGGGTAACCCCTATATGATAGACCTGGATATGCTTTGCGATGAGAATCTTCTCACCCGTGAGGAGCTGAAAAAGATCGATTGGGGTTCCAATTCTCAGTATATCGATTACGAGAGAATGTACAACGTGAGATTTGACGTCCTCAGAAAAGCGTACGAGGCGTTCAAACAAAAAGATCAGCAGGAATTCTGGGATTTCATGCGTGACGAAAACAGCTGGCTGACAGATTACGCTCTTTACATGGCAGTCAAGAAATTTTTTGACGATAAGCCCTGGACAGAGTGGCCTGATCACCTGATCAAGTACCGCAATCCCGATACCATAGATTATTATCTGCGTCTGCTGTATGAAGATGTAATGTTCTGGAAATGGACACAGTTCATGTTCTACAAGCAGTGGGCAGAACTGAGGGAATATGCTAACGGAAACGGTATTAAGCTCTTCGGAGATATGCCTATCTATGTGGCAATGGACAGCGCAGATACATGGGCAAATCCTGATGTATTCTGGCTTGATGATGAACGCAAGCCGGTATGTGTGGCAGGATGTCCGCCCGATTATTTCTCGGAAACCGGTCAGCTGTGGGGAAACCCGCTCTATGACTGGATTTATCTCGAGGAAACAAACTTTGATTGGTGGATCAACCGTGTAGTAGGCGCACAGAGAATGTTCGATGTTACCAGAATCGACCATTTCAGAGCTTTTGATCAGTTCTACGCTATTCCATACGGCGCTGAAAATGCCGTGGTTGGAGAGTGGATAGATGGTCCTAATATGAAATTCTTTGAAAAGATGAAGCAGCGTCTTGGGGATGTTCCGATTATAGCAGAAGACCTCGGACTCCAGACACCTGGTGTTGCAAAGCTTTTGAAAGATTCCGGCTATCCGGGAATGAAAATTCTGGAGTTTGCTTTTGACTCCAAAGAAGACAGCAACTACCTGCCCCATAACTACCTTGCCAACAGCGTATGTTATACCGGTACACACGATAACGATACCATAATGGGCTGGCTGCAGCAGGCAAGCGAAAAGGATATTGCTTTTGCAGAGGAATACTGTCACCTGGATAAAACCGAGGGCTATAACTGGGGTTTCATTCGTACCGCATATGCAAGCGTAAGCGATTATGCAATCGTTCAGATGCAGGATATTCTTGGACTTGGCGGTGAAGCGAGAATCAATACTCCGTCAACGCTGGGCGGCAACTGGACATGGAGAATGAAAGAAGGAGCAGCATCTCCTAAAATTGCAAAAAAACTGTTTAATTTATCAAAAACTTACAGAAGGCTGGAGGATGACAAAAAGATGAAGAAGAATGCCATTATCGACAACCTCATTCTTACCGCAAAGAACGAGTACTGCAAGGAACTCAATGAGCTTTCACCGGCAGAACTCCACGAAGCACTTGGTAAAGCTATGATGGGCGAAATTTCTGAAAAATGGGCAGAAAGCAAAAAGACTCACGCCAACAACCGCCGTGCATACTATCTCTCGGCTGAGTTCCTTATGGGTCGTATGATGTATAATAACCTTTACGCAATGGGAGTTCTTGAACAGACAAAGAAACTTCTGGCAGATAAGGGCGTTGACATCAATGTCTTTGAAGAAATTGATGACGCAGCTCTCGGCAACGGCGGTCTGGGCAGACTTGCTGCTTGTTTTCTTGACTCTGCTGCAACACATGATGTACCGCTCGACGGCTATGGAATACGCTATAAGTATGGTCTGTTCAAACAGGAAATCATTGACGGTTTCCAGGTAGAAGTGGCAGATGACTGGCAGCGTTTCGGTGATCCGTGGTGCATCAAGAGAAACGAGGATACTGTATATGTTAACTTCGCAGATCAGACAGTTAAGGCAGTACCTTATGATATGGCAATTATCGGCTATGGTACCGATAACATCAATACACTCCGTCTGTGGGAAGCAGAAGCTGTAAATGATTTTAATTTCCTCGAATTCAATGACTGTAAATATGATGAGGCCGTAAAGGATAAGAATGATGCAGAAAATATCTCCAAGGTTCTTTATCCGAATGATAACAGCTATGAAGGAAAAGTACTCAGACTTAAACAGCAGTATTTCTTCTCTTCTGCATCTCTCCAGGACATTCTTAAGAGATATAAGTCAAAATATGGAACTGATCTTTCTCACTTTGCAGAAGAAACAGCTATCCAGCTCAACGATACACACCCGACAATTTCAATTCCTGAGTTTGTAAGACTTCTTACCAACGATGGCTGTGACTTTGATTGGGCACTTGATGTTGCAAGAAAGACTTTCTCCTACACTAACCATACGGTAATGCAGGAAGCACTTGAAAAATGGGATATCAGCCTGATGAAGAGCGTTATTCCTGATGTATATGAGATTATCGTTAAGATCAATGACAAGCTTATGGCTGAACTGAAGGAAAAGAAGGTTGCCAAGGAAGCTGTCAAGAATATGGAGATCATTGACGGTCAGCGTGTTCATATGGCAAGAATGGCTTCTTATATTTCTACATATGTAAACGGTGTTGCTGCTATCCATACACAGATCCTTAAGGATGATACACTCAAAGAATGGTATGACCTCTATCCTGAAAGGTTCCAGAATAAGACTAACGGTGTAACACAGCGCCGCTGGCTCGGTCTGTGCAACCCCGAATATGCTGAGTTCATTACAGATCTTATCGGCAATAAGTGGCTGCGTAATCTTGATGATCTGAAAAAGCTTGAAAAACACCTTACACAGGAAAATATCGATAAATTCAGCGGCATTAAATATCAGAAGAAGAAAGAACTTTCCGAGTACATCCAGAAGCATGAAGGTGTATATATTGATCCTGATTTCTTCTTTGATATTCAGGTTAAGCGTCTGCACGAGTATAAGAGACAGCTTATGAACGCTTTCTCCATCATGGCGATTTATTTCCGTCTGAAGGAAGGCAAGCTCCCGAACTTCACACCGACAGCATTTATTTTCGGTGCAAAGGCAGCTCCGGGTTATGCAAGAGCAAAGGCTATCATCAAGTATATCAACGAGATTGCTAAACTTGTAAACAACGATCCTGAAGTAAACAATAAGATGAGAGTTGTATTTGTTTCCAACTACAACGTATCTTATGCAGAAAAAATTATTCCTGCTGCTGATATCCACGAGCAGATTTCTACGGCAGGTACAGAAGCTTCCGGTACTTCTAACATGAAGTTCATGGCTAACGGTGCTGTTACTATCGGTACATATGACGGTGCTAATATTGAAATTGCTGAGTGTGCAGGCGAAGAAAATGAATATATCTTCGGCGCAAGAGTTGAGGAGATCGAGGACCTCAAGAAGAATGGCTACGATCCTAAGAAACTCTATGAAGATAATGAAGAAATGAAGAAGGTTATCGATACCTTGATCGATGGACGCTTCTCCGACGGCGGCAAAAAGGGCGAAGGCTCCTTCGAAGAACTGCACAAGTCACTTCTGGAAGGTGCTTCATGGCATCCGGCAGATCATTACTTCATACTCAGAGATCTTCCTGATTATATCGAAACAAAGATCAAAGCTAACAACGATTATAAGGATAAGAGAGCATTCGGCTACAAGTGCCTGATGAATACAGCAAATTGCGGCAAATTCTCATCTGACCGTACAATTCTTGAATATGCTAATGAACTTTGGAAGGTTAAGTCCAAATAATAAAACAGTGTAATTATCAAAACGGTATGCTGCTTTCTGCGAGCGGCATACCGTTATACAGTTATTGACATAAGAATATTAATTACCGGCAGATTGTAAAAAGTCGGGGCTGGTACCGCCGACAGAGAAAAACTGTAAAATACATGATATCAAAAACCACAAAATAAAAGTATTACAGACTTTTACAGCGACTAATTAAATACGCAAAGGAGAAAAGCAATGCTCGGTGATAATATACTTAAAAAAACAGGTTTTCGTACAGTAAGTGAAAACTATTATACTAAAAAAACAGAAGACATTGATATTATTCTGAAAGAAAGCAAAACTGAATTAAATATTATTGTTCCATGTGCATCAGCCAGAATAGACGATGAGCATGAATTAGACGTTTTTTTAAAAGAACATTCACAAGGAACTGGCTGCCTCCACGCATCATTTAATAAACGTTCAATCAGACTGACCTACAGCATGGATAATGAAGAACAGGTAATAATTAACAGAATTGATACTGCCCTGGAACTTATCAAAAAGGCAGACGATAAATTTGATTTGCTGCCGGTTTGTTCGAAATGCGGACGAGTAATTTCTGTAGAAATACTGTCTGAAAACGGAAATGTACTTACGATATGTGATGTATGCAAAGGTGAAATAGCACTACAAAGAAAACAATCTGAGATAATTGAAGAATATAAAGAACATTCTCAGTCACAGATGAAATTTGGTTTTATTCAGAAAAAACCTGTTGCAGATACGATAAAAGCAGGGTTTCAGGCAGGATTAATAGCCAGTGCGATAGGTTTGATTTTTTTTATACTATCAAATTTTATACCTATTTTTTATGCACTTACATGGATTCCGGGAGCTGCGGCAGGATATTTCACATCCAAAAAGGTATCAAAAATAGAATATATGTCCGGCTTTACAAGAGGTATGATTGGTTCATTATCTGCAATTACTACGATAACTATTCTGTCATTTATTAATGTATACCTGGTTTTAGGCATTGGTGAACTTATTTACATTGGGAAAATTATGTTACCGTCTATTATCACAGTTTTTCAAATGGGAATAGTAACTAACATTGGGATTGGACTTGGCGGATTCTTATTTATGACAGCAGTTATATTTGCCTTTAAAACAGATATATAGTTAATTTTCCGCCGCTGCCGGCGTGACGTTGGACTCTAACTAATACCCACAGCCATTTAGACTAAAACAATTTTATCTGTCGTCTGGCGGCGTACCGCCGCTGTCAGTTTAATACCCGCAACTGAACATAGTTTCAACATTATCACAGTCGTCTGCTATTGTAGATTCAATGTTTGGTATTTCCTGTTGCGATCAAATGGTTTGAGAATAGATCATATGAATATTTTCAGCTTTTTGGGAAAGGGTTTCCACCAGGGAAATGCGTTCCGGCTCCTACGACTCGCCAAACGCCGGGAGTCAGTGTTGACAGCATAAGAACGATGTGATATTATTAGTTTAAATCAAATTATACAGTGTTTGGTTATAATAAGGAAACTTCTATTCAACTATAAATCGGGAGGTATTAAAAGTATGAATGATTTTAATAGTAATAATGAACCGATTAACGATTTTCAACGATTTGAACAGACTTACGGACAGAATGATTATCAGCAGCCATATTCTGCACAGCCTTATCAGCAGCCTGTACAAACGACATATCAGCAGCCCGGCTACGGACAAACAGGATATCCGCAAAATACCTCATATCAGTATAATCAGGCTCCTCCACCCTACTCACCTTATCCTCAGCAGCAATATCAACCTTATGCGAATCAGCCATACGGCTTTATGCCTCCGAAGCCAATCAACAATACCCCGGGATTTATTCTTGGAATTTCATCAATTTTTATATCGGAAATGCCATTAATTGGTTTAATTTGTGCGATTATAGGACTGGTGCTGTCCATTAAATCAAAAAAAGATTCCAACAAGCCTGGCAACTGTCAGGGAGGTCTGGTAATTCCCGGTATTGTTTGTTCAGCAATCGGACTGTTTTTCAGCCTGCTGATTACTGCAATTTTTATTTTCGCTTTTGCAGTAGCATGGAATGATATCGATACATATGATTATGACAATGGCGGCAATTATGGAGATTACGGTGATTATGGAAATTACGGCGATTACGGTAGTTTTGACTGGGGCGATTATGGTGACAAAGCCTGAGACTATTCGTAAATAAGCACAAAGCGGAGGTCGTTATGAGTATTTATAAAAAAACTTATGGTATTCCCAGAATGGTACCGCCTGTTTATACAAGTCAGGATGAAACCGATATCCCCACAGAAGACGAATTTGCTGTAGGAGAATACACCTATTATGATGATACAATTCCCGATGGAAAAAAAGATTCAGCGTCAGCAATGGGTGCAATGATTTGCGGAATATTATCACTTACATTTTGCCTTGCACCCATTGTACCCTTGGTACTGGGAGTTATCAGTGTCATACTATATAAGGAAAACGAACGTCAGGTTTTACTCAGACGTGAATATAATACAGGAACGGCAAATGCCGGACATATATGTGCTGTGCTTGGGATTATTATTAACTTTGCTTTGTATCTGATTCTGATATCTGTTGCAATAATTGGAATTATTATTTCATAAAAAAGCTTGACATCACAGCGCATATATTGTATACTTTTGATAATAAATGTGCAGCTGTTCAATTCTGCCGAAGAAATTATCAGAAAGTTGAAAAACGCCGTATTTCAGCGTATAAGAAAAGAAAATGAAATAGTGCGTAAACTGTATAAACAAAGGATTTTCTGAAACCCGAAAAGCTTTTAAAAGCGGACAAAATTGTAAAAGTGTAAATACCAAAATCCGCATAAACAGATGATTTTTGACTTTTACAGTCAGCTAAAAAACTATATTATAAAGGAGGTTTTTTTAATGACGAAATATGTCTGCAATATTTGCGGTTATGTTTATGAGCCGCTTGACGGTGATCCTGATCACGGTATTGCTCCGAACACACCGTTTGAGGATGTTCCCGAAGATTGGACCTGTCCTCTTTGCGGTGTAGGAAAAGAATATTTCTCACCTGAAGAATGAAAAAAAATAGTATGAAAAAATTTCCCGCTCTGTTATTTAACAGGGCGGGAATTTTTCTTAAAAATATGTGCTATAATCATTAAAAACTCTGAATAATCCGAAAGCTTGATTTAACCTCTCACCTACGGCATGGCACGAATTTCGCTACCATATCCATTCAATTCACCCGTGATGTCATTTACTCCCACTGATGATTAATAAAACTATCAGCAACACACCAGACTGCGTCAGATCACAAGCCTTAAGATAATAAAGGATCAAGTCATGATATAGATATAGGTATTGCTGTCCTCCTGCAGCCATTCCAGAATATTCTTCATTGTTTCCTCAGGTACAGCAACGCTGCCTTTTGTCGGCTTGTCACCGCAGCAAAGGAAAATTGCACCGGCAAGCTGACTGTCAATATTATAAGTATTGTAATTAATTACAATTCCATATTTATAAGTGTCTTTTGACGATATCATATGTTCAGCATCAGACCAGTCCTTCTGATCAGTTCCCTCTGCTTTGGTATTATAGAAAGCAGAATTAGGATCAGTCACCCAATATGTATCCTCAGTAATTTCAAATATGGGATAAGTAGTATCAGGTTTATCGCCAATATAAAAACCTTCACCAAGGGAATAAAAACCTAAAGGTGATTTTTTTGAATCAGGTTTTATATCAAAATCAGGACCTTTTTCACCAACAAAACCTTTGTCAGTTATTGCTTTACCTTCTCCGGCAATGTTCCACCAATAATCGTTACCTCCTTTTTGATAGCAGTAAACCTTAGCACCGCTGTTTTCATCTGAATCAACTACTATCAGATGATTAAAGCCGAGGTTCTCATATCCGTAACCAAAATCGTTAATAAACCCTGTCAGTTCTTTTGGCTGATCATTGAGATCTTTTGGCTGTGTAAGAATCAATCCGGATGTATTTTGTGCAGAAGGCTCGGATGTAGTCTGAGATGATTCCTCAGTCTGGCTTGGTTCAGACTTTTCTGAAGCCTCAGCAGAAGATTCAGCTTTTGACATTTCCTTATCATTATCTTTAGCAGCAGACTTTTCTGAAGTTTCCTGTACTGTACTGCTTTGAGATTTTCCGCCGTAAAACTCAGGAGGAATAATTCCTCCGTCAGTTTTCAGATCAATTGCAATTACGGCAACTGCCGCAATCGAAGCAACAAGCACAAGGGAAAGAAATGTTTCAGCTATAATAAATGTGGGTTTTTTCATGTTATACCTCATTTCCTGTCCGTATTCAATGGAATTAATACTAATTTCTGATAGAGAGAATACTGTTCATTCTTTGTCAGGTATTAGTATAAGTGTGGGTATTATCCTTAATATCTATTATACTTTATTTTTCGGATTTGTAAATAGTTTTTTGTTTTTTGTAATTTTTTGGCATCATAAGCCGGGCGGCATACCGCAGTACCATTACTAATACCCACAGCCATTTAAATAAAATGCATTTATCAGTTGTCAATTTAGTACCCGCAGCAAAAACAGAGCGGAACATAAACGAGGGATTATCGTGTTTCGGCTTATGCGTACTGTTTTTTAAGAGGGCAATAAAGAAGCAGCCTTGCTGCCGTAAGGCTGCACAGCTGCTATCTTAACTAATACTAATATTTGATAGAATACTTTATTTTTAGTATAAACTATTTTCATTAAGCCACCGGGAGCAATGACGGGCACACTTTAAAGATTCGTATACCCCATCAGGCTTTTATCTGTTTCTTTTGCAGCATTCCTGCCTTCACTAATTGCTCTGACAACTAAAGACTGTCCAATATGCATATCTCCGCATGTGAATACTTTTTCAATATTTGTCTGATGACTTCCTTTTTCAGCCGCTATGTTTCCTCTTGCATTCCGCTCCACTCCAAAAGCTTCAGCAACGTAATTCTGTGCGCCTAAAAATCCTGCTGCAATCAGCACCAGATCTGCTTCAACAGTATATTCAGACCCTTCTGCCGGTTTCATCATCATTCTGCCGCTTTGAGGATCTTTTTCTGCATTAAGCTTTACTAGTACTGCTCCTGTCAGATTGCCTTCTTTATCGGATAAAAATTCTTTTACCGTTGTCTGATACTCTCTCGGATCATGGCCATATACTTCAATTGCTTCCTGCTGACCGTAATCTGTTTTACATACCCTCGGATATTCAGGCCACGGATTGCTTTCACTGCGCTCATCAGGCAGCTTAGGCATCATTTCAAGCTGCATCACACTTTTTGCACCGTGACGGATGCTTGTTCCTACGCAGTCATTGCCTGTATCACCGCCTCCTATTACGATAACACTTTTATCCTTCGCAGAAATATATGTTCCATCCTGCATGTTATTATCAAGCAATGCTTTCGTGGTGGACTTCAAAAACTCAACTGCAAAATGGATTCCCTTTGCTTCTCTGCCGGGAACTTTTATATCTCTCGGCTCACTTGCACCACAGGCAAGAATAACACGATCATAGTTTTCCATGATTTCTTTTGCACTTACATTGTTTCCGATATCACACTCTGTACGAAATTCTATTCCCTCCGCCTTCATTATCTCAATGCGTCTTTCAATAATATGCTTTTCAAGCTTCATATTTGGTATGCCATACATCAAAAGTCCGCCAACTCTGTCACTGCGCTCAAATACAGTAACGCTGTGACCTCTTTTATTCAACTGATCTGCTGCTGCCAGTCCTGAGGGTCCCGAACCGATTACGGCAATTTTTTTTCCAGTCCTGACCACAGGCGGACACGGTTTTTTTTTTTTTTCTCTGTACGCTCTTTCCACAATTGTATACTCATTGCTGCGTACAGTTACAGCATCGCCGTTGGCGCCACAGGTACATGCCTTTTCGCATAATGCCGGACATACCCGTGAAGTAAACTCAGGAAAATTATTGGTTTTTCTCAATCTGTCATAAGCCTGTTCATAGCAGCCTCTGTACAGCAGGTCGTTCCACTCCGGAATCAGGTTACTGAGCGGACATCCCGACATCATACCGCCGATCATCATTCCCGACTGACAGAACGGTACACCACATTCCATACATCTTGCTGCCTGACACTTCTGCTGCTCTATCGGCAGCGGTGTATGAAATTCGTTGAAATGTTTAATACGCTCTTTTACTTCTTCCGCTTCAAATTCACTTCTGTTATATTCTATAAATCCTGTCGGTTTTCCCATTTCAATCACTCCCTAAACAACTCAGCTTTATAATTATTTGCATGAATCCGTAAAGCCGGCTTGATGAATCTTAAATAAATGACGGTTTCATCATATCTGGGCTGCGATTGCCCTTCACGGCAGGAATCGATTGATCGACCGTCAATACCGGGTTTTACGGATTCAAGCTATTTACTATATACTCTCCAATTCAGATTGACAGCATTGTTATTTGTTTTTTACGATCTTATAAAATGCTTCGATCTGTGCCTGCTCCAGACTTAGCCCCTTTTCTTCAAAGGAAGCGATTGCCGACATCATCTTTTTATAATCATGCGGTATTATTTTCTTGAATTTCGGGATATAATTCTCAAAATCAGCCAGAATTTTTTTACCCTTTGCCGAACCGGTTGCCCGTACATGTTCCTCTATCATTTTCTTCAGTTCAAGAATGTCATATTTTTCAGAAAGTTCTGTAAACTCTACCATTTCTTTATTTAATCTGGTATACAGATCCCTGTCCTCATCCAGTACATATGCAACGCCTCCGGACATACCGGCCGCAAAGTTTTTACCTGTTTTGCCAAGCACTGCGACTCTGCCGCCTGTCATATATTCACATCCATGATCGCCTGTACCTTCTACAACCGCATAGGCACCCGAATTTCTTACACAGAAACGCTCGCCCGCAATTCCGTTTATAAATGCCTTGCCGCTTGTTGCGCCATATAATGCAACATTGCCGATAATGATATTTTCACTTGCATCAAAACGACTTCCCTCAGGGGGATAAACAACCAGCTTTCCGCCGGACAAGCCTTTTCCGAAATAATCATTGGAATCGCCTTCCAGTTCCAGCCGCAGACCTTTTGGAATAAATGCACCGAAACTCTGACCGCCCGAACCCTTGCACATAACGGTATAAATATCTTCCTCTGCGCCATCGCCGTACATTCTTGTGATCTCTGATCCGAACATAGTTCCAAAAGAACGATCTGTATTGGTAACTTCCACTTCAAGAGTTTTTTTCTGTTTCTTTTTCAGCGCAGATGCAAAACCCTTAATCAACACTTTTTCATCCAATGTTTCATCCAGCTTAAAATCATAGGGATTTTTATTACCGTATTCGATATGCTCTGAGGCAAAATCGGCTGAAAGAATATTTTTCAGATCTACATAAGCCGCTCTACCGGCAATATTTTCCTTCGGCATCAGCAGATCGGATCTTCCCACAAGTTCATCAACACTTCTGACACCCAGTTCAGACATATACCCCCTGAGTTCTTCGGCAATAAACATCATAAAGTTAACAACATATTCAGGCTTGCCGGGGAATTTTTTTCTGAGTTCAGGATCCTGTGTAGCTACACCGAACGGGCAGGTATCAAGATTGCACACTCTCATCATGGCACATCCAAGCGAAATAAGCGGAGCAGTTGCAAAACCAAATTCCTCTGCACCAAGCATAGCAGCTACAGCTACATCACGTCCAGTCATCAATTTTCCGTCCGTTTCAATTACGACCTTATTTCTCAGACCGTTCTGTATAAGCGTCTGATGTGCCTCAACAAGTCCAAGTTCCCACGGAAGTCCTGCATTGTGGATAGAACTTTTCGGTGCTGCACCTGTTCCTCCGTCGTAACCGGAAATAAGAATACATTCTGCACCTGCTTTGGCAACACCTGCGGCAACCGTTCCTACACCACATTCCGAAACCAGCTTTACAGAGATTCTTGCCTGACGGTTGGCGTTTTTAAGATCGTAGATAAGCTGTGCCAGATCTTCAATTGAGTATATATCATGGTGCGGCGGCGGAGATATAAGCGCTACACCCGGAGTGGAGTGTCTTGTTTTTGCAATCCACGGATATACCTTTTTGCCGGGAAGATGACCGCCCTCCCCTGGCTTTGCACCCTGAGCCATTTTGATCTCAATTTCCCTTGAAGAATTTAAATATTTGGAAGTAACACCGAAACGCCCGCTCGCTACCTGTTTAATAGCGGAGCATCTGTCCTCAGCAGTTCCCTTTGTCATTAATCTTTCGTCGCTTTCGCCGCCTTCGCCGGAATTGGATTTTCCTCCGATTCTGTTCATAGCAACAGCAAGTGCCTCATGTGCCTCCTGTGAAATGGAACCGTAAGACATGGCACCTGTTTTAAAACGTTTTACAATGCTTTCGGCACTTTCCACTTCATCAAGCGGAACAGGCTTTTCTGCAAATCGAAACTGCGTAAGTCCTCTGATATTCATAGGATCCATTTTTTCGTTGATCAGCCGGGAATATTCCTTAAAAACATTATAATCTCCGGTTCTTGTTGCCTTTTGAAGCAGATAGATTGCTTTAGGATTATAAAGATGTTCTTCCTTGCCGCTTCTGTAACCGTGTGTGCCCGGAGATTCCAGTTCGCTGTCAGTATACAGACCGAGGGGATCAAACGCCGCAGTATGAAGTCTGTCTACATTTTCTTCAATATCTTTAAGATGGATACCGCCAATTCTGCTGACTGTACCGGTAAAATATTCATTAATAACATCTTCTCCCAATCCTATTGCTTCAAAAATCTGGGAACCCTGATAGGAACGTATGGTCGAGATACCCATTTTGGATGCAATCTTGACAATGCCATGCAGGACAGCATTATTATAATCATCCACAGCCGCATAGTAATCTTTATCCAGAAGATCATCATTAATCAATTCGTGAATTGCCTCCTGAGCGAGGTAGGGATTAACTGCCGATGCACCATAGCCGAGCAGTGCCGCAAAATGATGTACTTCTCTTGGCTCACCGCTTTCGAGCACAACTGCCAGAGACGTTCTTCTCTTTGTTGCCACAAGATGCTGATGAAGTGCAGAAACAGCAAGCAAAGAGGGAATTGCAAGATGGTTTTCATCCACACCTCTGTCCGACAGGATAAGAATATTTGCTCCTTCATTATATGCCTTGTCCGCTTCGATAAAAAGACGTTTGATTGCTTTGGATAACTTTGTATTTTTATAATAGAGAATCGGGATGGTCACTGATTTAAAACCGGGTTTACTGAAATTCTTGATTTTCAGAATATCGGTAGAGGTAAGTATAGGGTTGTGCACTTCCATCACACGGCAGTTATCAGGCTTTTCTTCGAGAATATCGCCTGCACATCCGATAAAGACTGTACTTGCGGTTACAATTTCTTCTCTTATGGCATCGATCGGCGGATTAGTTACCTGTGCAAACAGCTGTTTAAAGTAATTAAACAGAGGCTGAGGCTGATCAGACAGTACGGCAAGAGGACTGTCCACACCCATTGCACAGATTGCTTCAGTTCCGTTCTTAGCCATCGGAAGAATACTCTTCATCACTTCCTCATAGCTATATCCAAATGCCTTAAGCAATCTCATTCTTTCAGCCTGCTTATGCTCCTCCACCTTAATGTTTGGTATTTTAAGGTCCTTCAGTCTTACAAGATTGCTGTCAAGCCATTCGCCGTAGGGCTGTCTGGACGCATAGTATTCTTTGATTTCCTCGTCATCAATAAGTCTGCCTTTGACAGTATCTACAAGGAGCATCTTACCGGGACGCAGTCTGTCTTTTCTGATAACTTTAGCGGTATCAACCGGCAAAGCTCCGACCTCCGATGAAAGTATCAGATTATCATCATCTGTAATATAATATCTGGAAGGACGCAAGCCGTTACGGTCGAGTACAGCACCCATGATATCACCGTCTGAAAACAGAATTGACGCCGGACCGTCCCACGGTTCAATGGTAGTAGCATAGTAGCGGTAAAAATCTCTTTTTCTCTGACTCATCGCCTTGTTATTTTCCCAAGGCTCCGGAATAGTGATCATTACTGCAAGAGGAAGATCCATTCCGCTCATAACAAGAAATTCCAGTGTATTATCAAGCATTGCAGAATCCGAACCTTCTGTGTTGACAACAGGACATACCTTGTCCAGATTTCCTTTAAGATGTTCGGATTTCATATTTTCTTCCCTTGCCAGCATTTTATCGGCATTTCCTCTGATGGTATTAATTTCACCGTTATGTACCATCAGACGGTTGGGATGCGCTCTCTGCCAGCTCGGATTGGTGTTGGTAGAAAAACGTGAATGTACCAGTGCAATAGCTGATTCATAATCAGGATCCTGCAAATCCAGAAAGAAACTTCGCAGATCTCCCACCAGAAACATACCCTTATATACGATAGTTCTGCTTGAAAGAGATACCACATACGTATCTTCATTTGACTGCTCAAAAACACGTCTTGCAATATATAGCTTACGGTCAAAATCAATACCTTTTTTTACATCTGCCGGACGCTGAATAAAGCACTGCATAATTGCAGGCATACATTCTACCGCTCTCTGACCAAGAACCTCCGGACGTGAAGGTACATTTCTCCATCCAAGAACTTCCAGTCCTTCCTTTGCAGCGATAATTTCAAACATTTTCTTTGCCTGATTTCTTGCAAGTTCATTTTGCGGGAAAAAGAACATACCTACCGCATAATCACGTTCGCTGTTCAGGGTGATACCGAGATCTGTTTCAGCAGCTTTCTTGAAAAAACGATGGGAAATCTGCAGGAGAATACCAACTCCGTCACCTGTTTTCCCTTCGGCATCCTTGCCGGCTCTGTGTTCGAGTGTTTCGACAATTGTCAGTGCATTTTCGACTGCCGCATGAGATTTAGTTCCCTTAATATTGACGACCGCTCCTATTCCGCAGTTATCATGCTCGAAATTCGGGGAATACAGTCCCGAACAGACCTTTTCTTCCTTTTCTTTCATAAACAATCACCCTTTCTTCATATCTGTCATATCTGTCATTGCAAATTGTAAAATTCTGAAAGCCTGTTTTCACGGAAATTTTAATTTTACAGCAATAATCTCCATTCTTCAGGAACAACAGGAAACAAATCTTCACTATCCACAATTTCTGCAATTAATGCAGGAAAAATTTTGAAATATTCATTTTCAAATATTTCAATTAATAATGCCTTACGATTAATGCATTATATCCAATTAACCAATAAGAGCTGTATACAACAGCTGTACAATCCGCCTTTTCGCGTGACATCCATATTATAGCACTATGTAATTAAAAACGCAAGATATTTTTTTAAACTTGCATAAATATTTTTATTTTTCCAAAGCAAGGTAAACTATTAAAATATTTTCAGGCACTTTACACAAAAGCACAAAAAATTGCAATATATAATGAATTTTTTAAATCCAGTTATTGCAAAAACTATATTCTCTGATAAAAATGGCAACTTATTGATATATTTTAGTCTAAACGGCTGAAATTAAATTGACAGTGGCGGCATGCCACTAAGCGAGCCGCCACGATGGTTGTTATAACAAAACACCCTTAACAAAGATTTCCATACCAATCAGAATCAGAATAGTTCCTCCAAGTATCGATGCTTTTCCGGCAAGCTTTGTGCCGAATTTTCTTCCTACATACAGACCTCCGATGCATATAGCGAAAGTGACCATACCAATAATAAATGATTCAGCGACGGCTGACTGCCATGAGTATTCCGCAATCGTAAATCCAACTGATAAGGCATCAATTGATGTTGCAATTCCCTGAAGCATGAGACCTCTTTTCCCTAAACGCTTTGCTTCCCCCTCTTCATCATTCTTGTGCCGGATTCCTTCTATCAGCATCTTGCCGCCGATATACAAAAGCAGAATCAGGGCTATCCATGGAATAAATTTCTGAAATTGAGTGAAAATTTGTGCAATAGTATGTACGCAGATCCATCCGATCATCGGCATTAGCGTCTGAAAAACGGCAAATGTACCTGCGATAAGACAGACTCGGCCTTTTTTCATTCTCGGCTCGTTAAGTCCGTTGGCAAGTGATACCGAAAAAGCATCCATCGCCAGACCAATTCCAAACAGAATACTGTTAAAAATAAAAGCAATGACATTGAAATCCATAGTTTAAACTCCGTTTACTCATAAATTCTGAATTTTTCTGTTACATTCAGGTACAAACCATTATATTATAAAACGGCATAATACTCAATACGCCGGTCGTTTAGTATAATTCCGGAAGTTGACACACAGGTAATAATATGTTATAAAATAAGTAACTATTCAGTCCCCCTAAGTTTTCAAGGGTAAATACCGTTTTTATTGCATAAACATTCATTTTCTTTAATTTTATGCAAGTAT
>CACZPV010000233.1 GCA_902783065.1 uncultured Ruminococcus sp. | reverse complement strand
TCTTTCTGCAACAGCCTCATTTTGTCTGAAAATACCGCTCTGCAGCAAAAGCTGATCAACAAGTGTGGTTTTGCCATGGTCAACGTGAGCGATGATTGCAACATTTCTCAAATTTTCTCTTTTACCCATAAATAAACCCCTTTTTCGTTAATGAATATGGTTTCTTCAGCAGTTTCGTCAGGGGAGAGACCGTTAAAGAAGACACACGATAAATCCGTAAGATATTATATCATACTTCAAAATCCGATACAATCAGCTTTATAAAATTCCCTTATATGCTGTAAAATCAACAAAATCGGCAATTATTTTTAGTAAAAAATGCAGTAAAACAATTTCCCGATACCACAAAAGCAGTATCGGGAAATCAGTTAAATGCTTATGAAATCAATTCATTATACATTCTTTCTTTTTTTGTAAGCAGCGAATGCTACAAATGCAGCACATGCAGCAATAGCAAAGAAGATAATAGCTGTCATAGCCTCACCGGTTGCAACTGCATCAATTGTAGTAGTTGTTGTACCGGTTGCAGTTGTTGTTGAGGTTGTAGAAGTTGTAGCAGCCGGAGCAGTTGTGGAAACAGTACTATTCTGAATTGTCTTTACTGTTGAAGTCTGTCCGGGTGTTACAGTAGAAGTTGTAGGATCAACAGACGGATTTGATGTCTGTGTAGGAGTTGGATTCTCAGACGGTTTTGAAGTCGGTTCCTCAGTCGGCTTTGTCGGGTCGGTTGGAACACTCGGATCTGTAGGCTGTGTCGGATCAACAGGCTGTACCGGCTCTGTATAATCTTTTACAAGAACCATTGCTGTATGTGTCGGTACAGTGAGTGTATTTTCAACAGTATCAAGTACCTTAGTACCAGCTGCTTCACCGTTAACGATTACAGACCATTTACCTTCGGGGAGTTCTACTTCCCAATCAGGATTGGGGTTAAAGAATACGAGAATATCATTTTCTCCGCCTTTCAGCGTATAGCCGATAGCACCCTTCTTGCTGTAGGTGAAATCAATATTATTGTTTACATCTTCAGCCTTTGCCATTCTGAACTGCGGGAATGCCTTTCTCATTGCGAGAAGACCCTTATAATAGTTGTAAACATTTTCATAAGTGCCGATTCTTGAGTAGTAGAGAGAGTTAACGGAATCGGGTGATGCATAGGAGTTATGATCCAATGAACCGTCAGCTTTTACCTTTGTTCTGAGGAATTCCTCACCGCTCATGATGAACGGAACACCCTGTGAAGTCATGGTAATTGCAGCTGCCATCTTATTCATGAGGATTCTTTCTTCTTCTGTGTTCTCGGAGTTAGTGTTCTGGAGTCTGTCCCAGATAGTGTGGTTATCGTGGCAGGAATCGTAGTTAATAACTTCAACAGGTGACTGTGCCCAGCTTGAAGTATACTTTATGCCGTCCTTGAGTTTGGAAGCAGTTTCGCCGCCGCCTACATAACCCTTTTCAGTATCTTCGAAAACGTTGCCTCTGACAGCGTCACGGATAGTGTCGCTGAAATATGCGATTCTGGGAGTTTTAGAGGAGTTCTTGTAGTTTGCCATAAGAACACCGTCTTTTGTAGGCTTGCTGCCCATATCCCAGCCTTCGCCGTAGATGAAGATATTCTTGTCGAGTGTATCAACAGCAGAACGTACATTGTTCATAGTGTTAACATCGAGAATACCCATAAGGTCGAAACGGAAACCATCGAGATGATATTCGTCAGCCCAGTATTTAACTGAGTCAGTGATAAATTTGCTTACCATTGCACGTTCACTTGCTACATCGTTGCCGCAGCCGGATGTATTCTGGCCTGGTCTGAAGAAATAGCCGGGAACGAGTTTTTCAAAGCAGAATGATTTGCTGTCATATACATGGTTGTAAACAACGTCCATAATAACGCCGATGCCGGCATCATGGAGAGATTTTACCATCTGCTTATACTCGTTAACTCTTACTTCGCCGTGATACGGGTCTGTTGAATAAGAGCCTTCGGGAGAGTTGTAGTTTACAGGGTCGTAGCCATAGTTGAACTGTGCTTTATCCAGTTTGGTTTCGTCTACTGAACCGTAATCATAGGAAGGAAGAATATGTACGGAAGTGATCCCGAGATCCTTGAGATGATCAATACCGGTTGCGATACCGCCGGAAGTCTTTGTGCCGTTTTCAGTAAAGGCAATATATTTGCCTACATTAGTGATACCGCTGTCAGGATCACTTGAGAAATCACGGATGTGGAGTTCGTAGATAGACATATCTGTTGCGTTTTCATAGGTATGTCTTGTATCACTGCTCCAGCCTTCGGGATCAGTGCTGTCGAGATCGATAATCATACCTCTCTGACCGTTAACGCCTACTGTTTTAGCATACGGGTCAACGATATCTTTGTTTATCTGACCATCGAAATAAGCTGTATAGGTGTAATACTTGCCGTTGAGGTCGCCGTTAACAGATGCCACCCATGTACCGTTTACATCTGCTGTCATGTTGATTACCTGTGCAGGATCTCCGCCGTTGCCGTTGTCATAGAGGTTAAGGTCTATGTTGTTGGCTGTAGGAGCCCATACACGGAAAGCAGTTTTTTCCTTAGCGTAGGTTGCACCAAGGTCATTATCTGTATAGGTGTACTGGCTTTCAAATTCTTCGGAAGAATAATAATCCGGAAGAGAGAGCTTGACAGTTGTATCTCTGAAAGAAACTGTATAGCTCTTGAGGTAGTCCAGATTCTCATTGTCTGCGAGTTCGATAGTACCGGTAGTATCTTTCATCTGAACTGAAGAGATTGCAAGATTCTGTCCGCCTGAGGAAGTAACTGCGAAATCCTTATCGGTGATAACCTCAGAATCATCAGGTGTGATTGTAAACTCGAAGTTGATCTTCTTGTGAGAAGTTGCTTCTGCTGATCTGAGCTTTAAGCCTTTTACAGCCTTGCTGTCATCAACGGTAAAATCTGCTTCGCCTGTTTTACAGTAAACATCAACTGTACCGCTGACGATAGCGGAAAGATCAAGAAAACGGTCTCCGTCAGGATCTTTTTCAAGCCAGTTACCCAGTCTTACAATAAATCCGAGCTTGGAAACGCCGTCTACAGTAACTGTAGCAACTGCGCCGTTTTCCGAATCACCGATGTCGGTGAAAGTAAAAGCGGATGTAACAGTGCCGTCTTCGGTTTTTGTATCACCGCCGCCTTCGCCCCATGCCCACAGACCCCAGTCTGTGTAGTTGCCGTCAGTACGCAGATAGTGGAAAATGACCTTTGTTTCCCCGGCAGCACCAACAAAGTTGGTAGGGATAACAAAGCATCCGATAACCAGCATCAGCGAGAGAACAGCAGCTATGAGACGCTTTGAAAGTTTGTTTGCTTTCATAGTGATTCTCCTTTGCTTTATTTTTCAGCCTTGAATTTGTCGTATTTACACATCTGTGCAAAGCAAGTGATATACGCGCTGTATATTGTACATGATGTATAATTACAACAGAACTGAATTTACTTATTTATTATAACATTTTTCCTTTTCATAATAAATAAGATTTTATCAATTTTGTAACCAAACTCCATACAAATTTTTTATTCTTTTTTAGTGCATTTCGCCATTATCAGGGAAATTGGCAAAATAGCTGATTTTAAAAAGGCGAGAGTTTGTGCTGCTCCGGTACTTAAACTAAAACAAATTCATCAGTCGTCTACCTTTCCAGTTTATGGTAAAATTGAATTATAAAATATTAAAGTATAAAGTATAGTTTTTTAGGAAAGGAGTCTGGGGGATAACCCTTTGTTTTCAAACAAAGGGTTTCCCCAGAGTAAATCCGGTGGCTCGCAGGGCGGTTTGCCGGATAAAACGATTGAATGAAAATGTAAAATATGATATAATATAATATATTTAGTCGGATAATTGTTATGGATTTGTTTATGCTCTCTTGCGGCAACTGTCAGACAGCGGAATTTGTTATTTTATAAAATTCAGCTGCAAGCGGGAAATTTGAAATGCATAGCATAGTTTATATTGATTACGATGAAAGGCGTGACAGAAACTGTATGAATATGGATTCTCAAAAAATAGCGGAGATTGTTCTGGCAGCAAAGGATGGAGATGAGTAGGCTGTTGAACAAATAGTCAGACTGTTTCAAAATGAAATATATTCGGCGGCTTTGCTGATGGTGCATAATACATATGATGCTGAAGATATTACGCAAGAGGTTTTTATTAAGCTTTTTCAAAACCTGTACACTTTGAAAAATCCCGAAACATTCAGGGCATGGCTGAGAATGATAACAGTAAATGCGTGTAAGGATTTTCTGCGCAAAAAAGGCAAAATCATAACGGAAACCTATGATGCCGATGTGCAGGATAAAGAGGCTGCGGTAAGTACTGACAACGGCACTTACACGGAATTTGTACCGCATGAAAATACAGAACAGAAGGATAATGACAGGATTATTTATGATATTATCTCTGCAATGCCTGAAAACTACAGCCGTATTCTTATTATGCGTTTTTATGGGGATATGTCTTATCTTGAGCTTTCAGAATCACTCGGTGTCGGGATAGGAACGGTAAAAAGCCGTTTAAGTTATGCAAAAGGCAAGCTGAAAGAGAAAATTGAAAATTATGAAACAAAGCATGATATAAGGCTGCATACTACAGATGTTTTTGAACATTTAACAGAGATAATACACCGCAGCTCCCAGTGGATTCAGGTACCGACTCATGTATGTGATGCGGTTGGTTCCAATATAAGCACATATGTAAATACGGTGACAGGTTCCGGCAATGCTGCGCCAACTGTTACGGCTATTAGCAGTGCAAGAAATACAGCGTCAGTGATAACAAACGCTGCGTCAGCAGGTCTTTCGGGTGCTGTCAGTACAACTATTTCCAATGCAGTTGCTACAAAAGTATCAGCTGTTGTGGCAGCGGCTTCTGTTGCAGCTTGTATTGGAATTGTATAATTGAATTTTACCTCTGACGGGGCACCAGAGAGTACAAATGAGTCGTCTGTGATATCTGAATTGAGTATTGAAGAAGAAACAACGGAATCTCCTCAGGAGAATAGTGAATCGGAATCAATAACTGAAAGTGCTGAACCGGAAATCGTTACCAGTACGATTGTTCAGACCAGCGTAATCCATGATGTCAGTGTGATCCGTGAGGTAAGTGTAGTGCATGATACCAGTGTGGTACATGATACAAGTATTGTTTACGTTCCGGTGCAGCAGGAGAATAGTTATTATGCTGCCGAGAGAAACTACAGCAGCTATCAATCAATTCTGACTGATGACGGCAGATTTTTATTCAGGGTATATCCTCAGGGCAATGAGGCAATGCTGATGGAATACAGAGGGCAGGATCATGAACTTGTTTTGCCTTCTTATGTAGAATATAACGGCAGAAATGTTCCTGTAACAAGAATAGACAGAAAAGCATTAAGTTCATATATATATATGTAAGGACGATACGTTTTCCGGATCATCTGGCAGAAATTCCCGCAGGACTATGTGAATCGATGAATCTTAGTTCCATCAGCGGTGGTCATGATGTTACACGTATAGGACAGCGTGCTTTTTACAATAGTCATTTCGGAACACTGGATCTTGCTTCTGTATTCCCGAATTTGCTGGAAATTGATGCAACTGCTTTCGGAAGTACCAAAACGATCAATAAGCTTGTTCTGCCGCGTAATTACGTGTATATAGAGGAGGGTGCTTTCGGAGAACTTCAGGATGTAACAGCAATCTATGACAGCTTTATTGACAGATATTATCCATACGGCAGGAACACTTTTCGACTGATTCTGCCCGGAAATATGACCAATATCCTGGGTCGCATCAATATGGGAAATTCCGGTCAGACAAGTAATCTTCCCATTGAGAATTTTTATATTGAGTTTGAAAATAAAAATAATTATGTTGCTGCTAAATCGTTTGGCGATCTTTTTCTGGGCAAAGATGTAAAAAATCTGTATCTGCCGGAAGGTGTCAGTATTCTTCGTTACCATGAATTGGGTAACGAAAATGGTGAGGTTCCCGGTAATATCTTTAATCTGATTATTCCGACCACTGTAATGGAAATCGATGAAAAGGCATTTGAGATGAATATAGGTAATGAGTCTGTAATGAATACTCCGATCAAGAATGTTCTTCTTCCAAAACAGGGAAAAGATTCAGCTCAGCTTCAGCATTTAAAAGAAAAAATATTAAACTCGGGTCATTTTAAATACAATTATGAGGACAGCAATTATATTTATTTTACAGATCCGTCATTTAAGTTTGACTGGTGATTACAGACAGGTGCGCTAGATAAGATGAACCCGTAAGTACTTTCCTTTTTATAATTCATCAAGTCGACTTTACGGATTCAGGATTAAGAAGAGCGTAGCGTGCTGAATCTGCCAAAAAACAGTTGAGTGCAAAAAAATGCGGCGTACACAAGGGGGAAACGTGTACGCCTTTACGGGAAAGATATCTTGTAAGCTGTATTAAAGAATGTCAGCTGTGTAAGGTTTAAACAATTGCACAGCAGAAAATTATTGTTACTGCTCCCTTTTCGGAAGAATAGCCGATGTCGTGGAACTGTTTGTTTAGAGCCGCTAATATAACCTTCTCAAAAACTGTTTTCTGATAAATCACAGAAGGGATTATCTGTGTTTCCGGCTATCCCTCCGAAAAAGGAGCAGTGTTCTTCTGAATATAAATACGAAATAAAAATGCATTTTGTTCGGAATGTTCTCAAAAAATATTTAATTTCGTGTTTTCTTTTCTCTGCCTGCCGTCGGCAGTCGGAGAAAAACTTCAATGAAACCATTCAAAAGAACTGACTGACAGAAGTAACAATTTAAATATTTAACCTCTCTATTATTATTGACACACGTTGACTATCAAAAGTTCAAAATTTTAAAAATTTTTTTAAAATTTCTACAGCTGAACACTGTTTCAACATTTTTCAACATTATTACAGTCGTCTGGCGGCGTGACGCTGGACCCTTACTAATACCCACTGCCGCATTGACTAAAGCAAATTCATCAGTCATCTGCTTTTTCGGTTCATGATAAAATTGAATTATAAAATATTAAAGTATAGTTTTTTTAGAAAAGGGGTCTGGGGGATAACCCTTTGTTTTCAAACAAAGGGTTTCCCCCAGGAAAATGAGTTTATCCTCAGACGGTTCCAAAAAATGTATAAAACCATTGACTTTTTGTGGCAAAAAATATATAATGTTATCTGATATGTTTTGTCGATCTGGCTTCCGGCAGTCGGCAGACAGAAGGGTACATCCCGGAAAGACTATTATTGGTTTTTATCACGGGATTGCCGGAAAATATATTATTTTGGAGGATACCGTATGAAACGTGTTGGCAAACCGGTGTTCTTCATCGTATTCGCAGTCATACTGCTGCTTACCTATACATCGGTTTTCGGTGTGTACAGTGAAAACGGCGATCTGACGGTTACCCATATAAAGGGTATTAATGATATACGATGGGGCATCGACATCAAGGGCGGCGTTGAAGCAGTGTTTGCACCCGCAGACGACATAGACGCTACCGAAGAACAGATGCAGTCGGTAAAATCAATAATTGATCTGCGTCTTGTAAATCAGAATGTGACGGATTATGAACTTTATCCTGATTATACCAACGACAGAATTACTGTTCGTTTTCCGTGGAAATCGGATGAGGAAAACTATGACCCCGGCGAAGCAATCAAAGAACTTGCTTCCACTGCTCAGCTTGTCTTCAGAGGCGGTACGTCTGCTGACGGTGAGGAACTTCTGACAGGTAAAGACATCAGGAGCGCTTCAGCTAAATATATGCAGGCAAATGGTCAGAGTCCCGCTCAGTATATTATTGATCTTGAGTTTACAGATGAAGGCAAAGAAAAATTTGCCTCTGCTACTACCAAATATACTGGTCAGCAGATTTCTATATGGATGGATGATTCAATGATCTCTGCTCCGTCTGTCAAGAAACCGATCACTGACGGAAACGCAATGATTTCTTCTGACGAGAATCCGTTTACCGCAGAAAGTGCTACTGATCTTGCAAATAAGATCAATGCCGGAGCACTTCCGTTCAGCCTTAATATTGAAAGCTACGGTACAATCAGTCCGTCACTTGGTACCTATGCTCTGGAAGCAATGGGATATGCGGCTCTTGCAGCACTGTGCTTTATCTTCCTGTTTATGTGCGTAATGTACAGACTGCCCGGCTTTGTTGCCTTTATTGCGCTTCTCGGACAGCTGTCACTTTCCATTATGGCAGTTTCGGGTTACTTCACTGTTTTCCCGAGCTTTACAATGACTATCCCCGGTATTGCCGGTATGATACTTTCTATTGGTATGGGTGTTGACGCAAATATTATTACCGCTGAAAGAATCAAGGATGAACTGTGGACAGGCAAAACGCTTGACGGTTGTATCAATAACGGTACAAAGGGTTCGCTTTCTGCAATTATCGACGGTAATATCACGATCATTATTGTTGCTGTGATCCTGATTCTTGTATTTGGTCCGGCAAATATCTTCTCAGCTCTGTTTGGTGTTTCCACAACAGGTCTGATTTATGCCTTCGGTTATACACTTCTGGTAGGAGTAATTTCTAACTTTATTATGGGTGTCTGGGCTTCAAGAACGATGCTCCGCTCTATTTCAGGAATCAGATTCCTGAGAAATAAAAGATTGTACGGAGGTAAGAAGAAATCATGAGACAAAAATTCCATATAGATTTCGTCAAGAACTCTAAGAT
>CACZPV010000232.1 GCA_902783065.1 uncultured Ruminococcus sp. | reverse complement strand
TACGGTGCTGCCTGTGCACAGTTGATTATTGAAGAAAAATACGGCTATATGACCGCACTTATCAACGGAGAAGTTGTTTCTGTTCCGCTGAAAGAGGTTGCCGGAAAACTCAAGGGCGTTCCGGTAGACTGTCCGATTATTCAGGATGCGAAAAATATCGGTATCTCGTTCGGTGACTGATCTTTTGTATTTATTCCGGCTGATGTAGCTCGCCGGCCAGCGTGACGCTGGACCCTTACCAATACCCGCAGCCGTTTAGACTAAAACAATTATTTCAGTCGTATGCTTTTGTTGATTCAATGTTCAGACTGAATAACTAATACAGCTTGAACCGCGGGTGTAAAGCTTGAATAACTGAAACAGAGCGTAGCGGCGGCTCGCCGGGCTACGGATGGTGTTGACATATTCGACAAGATATAATATAATTCAGTTATGACAGGTAATCCCTGCCATAACTGAATTTGTGTATTCTAAAAGAAAAGCAATGAATAAAGCAGGAGGAATTATCATGTCCGAAGATAAAGAAATCATAACCGGATCGGAATCTGTATCCCAGGAAGAATCCGCCGGAGAATTTGTTAAAAAGAAAAAACAACCTAAAAACCGTAGAAAAGAAGAAATCACCAGAGAGAGAAAACGCTGGCTGTTTTTCGGTATTCCTTGGACATTTACGAAATATATTCTGACAAAGAAAAAGATAATAATTGAAATGGGACTTTTTAACAGTACCGAAAATGAGATTCTGATGTACCGGGTTACTGATATGACACTGACAAGAAGTTTCTGGCAAAAAGTATTCGGACTTGGAACTCTGATTGTATATGCACATGATAAAACTACACCAACACTGGAAATTAAGAATATTAAGCATGTCAGAGAATTTAAGGAAACTCTTTCCGAAGCGGTAGAAAAAGACCGGCTCAGAATGAAGATGCGTCAGAGTGAAATCGTTGACGATATGCACGGTATACATGACGATTTTGATGACTTTGATGACAATACGGACAATTGAAAATATACAGTATATCGCCCCACCTTTGACGGGGCGATATGTGAATACCAAAAATTAAAGAACGATAAAACACAGGCATTGCCCTTGCGGGAGGGTTAACAATGAAAAAAAGAATCAATCTATCGGTAATTTCAAAAGAAGCATGGCATATTCTATGTATTATTTTTGCGGCATCAATCTACGGATTTTCTATTAATAATTTCCTTCATGGATCAGGATTGCTCTCAGGCGGATTTACAGGTATTTCCCTGCTCGGTCAGCATGCACTTAAACAATTTGCCGGTATTGATTTACCTTTGAGCGCAATTTATATACCGCTCAATGCTGTTCCTGCTATATTGGCATTTAAATTTATCGGTAAACGTTTTACAATATATTCGCTGATTATGATTATTCTGTCATCAACATTTGCTGATCTGATACCGAATTTTCATCTGACAAGCGATATTCTCCTTTGTGCTGTCTTCGGAGGTATTATAAACGGCACAGCAATTGCTGTCTGTCTGCTGAACAACGCTACAAGCGGCGGAGCGGACTTCATATCTATTTTTATCTCTGAAAAATACGGCAAAGATGCATGGAATTATATTTTTGCCGGCAATGTAGTTGTACTGGTTTGTTCGGGAATTTTATTTGGTTGGAGAGGGGCTATGTATTCTATTATTCTCCAGTTCTGCTCAACAATGATTATCCAGATGCTATATAAAAGATATCAGAAGCAGACTATGTTTATCATTACAGATAAACCCCAGAAAATTTACGAAGTAATCAAAAAATGCACTAACCATGACGGTACTCTCTTTAAAGGAGTAGGTTTTTTTAAGGGAAAGGAACGCAATATGGTATATTCTGTTATTTCTTCTGATGAGATACGTATGGTCGTGGCAAAGATTAAACAGGCTGATCCGGGAGCATTTATAAATATTGTTAAATCCGAGGAGGTTATGGGCAATTTCTACCATAGACCGAATAATTAAAGAAATGCATTCCGCCTGCGTGACGCTGGACCCTTACCAATACCCACAGCCATTTAGACTAAAACAAATTCATCAGTCGTCTGCTATTATTGATTCATGAGTTAGTTGAATTATTAAAAATTAAAGTTCAGTTTTTTTAGGAAAGGGTTTCCCCCGGGGTAAATACGCCGGATCACCTGTGACAAAAAAATACTTTACAAATAGCAAAAATTATGATATATTAAATAGTAAATAGTAATAGTTACTGATTTGTTGCAAAATTCTTTATCAAAATGGTCAGTATGATTCAGCCGTTTACCGGCTGTCGGATGTTACCGAAATCACCCCGTTTTTTCGTAAAATAATTGGCTCTCTTGCCGGATGTGATTACGGAAAGCGGAGTACCGATCAGAGGTGAAAAAGAAAATGCAGTCCAAACGCAATTTCAGTGCAAAGCGTGAGGCAATTTATGAAACCCTCGTTTCGACCGATATTCATCCTTCTGCAGAATGGGTTTATGAGCAGCTTAAACCCAAAATGCCGGGACTTAGCCTTGGTACAGTATATCGGAATCTGGCAGTATTCAAAGAAATGGGTCTTGCCAGATCTGTAGGTGTTATCAACGGTCAGGAGCGTTTCGATGCCAAAATGACGCAGCATCCCCATTTTATATGTCAAAAGTGTTTTCGGATTATTGATATTCCAAAAGGATATAATGTTCTTGATAAAAATGCATATACGATGATAGAACGGGAATGTGACGTCGAAATTGAATTACACAGCATCACCTTTTACGGGTTATGCAAAAAATGCTGCTAAAATCAGTCCGCACAGGGCTAAATCAGTACAAACTGAAAATTAATTTAATGAAAACGGAGGAAATCACAATGAAAAAATTTGTCTGTCAGGTCTGTGGTTATGTTTATGAAGGTACAGAGGCTCCCGAACAGTGCCCCATCTGTAAGGCACCGAAGGAAAAATTCAAGGAATCTGCTTCCGAAGGTTCATATGCAACTGTACATGAGGTAGGCTCAGCCAAAGGTGTAGACCCTGAAATTTATGAAGCACTGGTTTCTAATTTCAACGGCGAATGCAGTGAAGTAGGTATGTACCTTGCAATGGCAAGACAGGCTGACCGAGAGGGTTATCCTGAAATTTCCGCAGCATTCACCAAG
>CACZPV010000231.1 GCA_902783065.1 uncultured Ruminococcus sp. | reverse complement strand
CCTCGATGCTGACGGTAAGACGACGTTTGCAGTCTTGAATTATGCAAACTGATACATGGTTTGTTTTTCATGCATTACATAATAAAAAAAACAGGACGTATGAACTGCAAGTATAAGCAGTACATGTGTCCTTATTTTTTACTAAAACCCAAATCCGTGAAATACAGTTTTGATAGTCCATCTACCGGCAGCCTCCGGTGCCTTACTAATACCCGCAGCCGTTTAGACTAAAACAATTACTTCAGTCGTCTGCTATTGCTGATTAAATGTGTAGCTTTAAATTACTATAAAAATTATAGTTTTAGTTTTTTTAGGAAAGGGTTTCCCCCAGAAAAATGCGTTTCAGCCGTCCGGTGGCTAGCGCGCCGCCGGTTATTATTGAATTCTTGGATAATCCGTGTTATAATACTAAACACGTCAAACTATTTATTGTCAAGAAATAATAAAATAAAGGAAATCTTATCTATGAAACTTAAGGATTTAAAAAAAGGTCAAACGGCTGTTATTGATAAAGTCGGTGGCGAAGGAAGTCTGAGGCAGCATTTTCTGGATATGGGAGTGATTCCTAGTGCAGAACTGACACTGATGAAATTCGCTCCGATGGGTGACCCTCTCCAGATCACTATTCACGGTTACGAATTGACACTGCGTCTGGCTGACGCTGAAAAAATCGATGTGTCACTTTGCAAACCACAGAAAAACAATAAAGTTAAAAAGGTTAAATCCGGCTTTCATCCGGGCTTGGGAGAAGAAGGAAAATTTCATCCAAAAGGAAGCGGAAATCCACTTCCCGATGGTACCATACTCACCTATGCTCTGGTTGGAAATCAAAACAGCGGAAAAACAACCTTGTTTAACCGTCTGACAGGGGCAAATCAACACGTAGGAAACTTTCCCGGTGTAACGGTAGACCGAAAGGATGGTGTTATTAAAGGACATAAAAACACCATGATTACCGATCTTCCCGGCATATATTCCATGTCACCGTACAGCAGCGAGGAAATCGTTTCACGTAACTTCGTACTTGACGAAAAGCCTAAAACTATTATCAACATTGTAGATGCTACTAATATTGAACGAAATCTTTACCTCACTATGCAGCTTCTGGAAATGAACATCCCTATGGTAGTTGCCCTGAATATAATGGACGAGCTTTCTGCAAACGGCGGCTCAGTCGATATAAATACACTGGAGGAATTACTCGGCGTACCTGTTGTTCCGATTTCAGCTGCAAAAAATCAAGGTATTGAGGAATTAGTCAAACATGCCATTCATATTGCCCATTATCAGGAAAAACCGAAACGGCAGGATTTTTGCAGTTCTTCCGACAATAACGGTGCTGTACATCGCTGCCTTCATGCTGTAATTCACCTGACAGAAGATAAGGCAAAAACTGCTGGGATTCCTGTGCGGTTTGCCGCAAGTAAGCTGATTGAAGGTGACCAGCTCATACTTGAAAAGCTGAACCTCAGCAGCAGTGAAAAAGAAATGCTGGAAACGGTTATCCGTCAGATGGAAAAAGAACGAAAGCTTGACCGAAGTGCTGCCATTGCAGATATGCGCTTTTCCTTTATTCAAAAAGTGTGCGGGCAGACTGTCACTAAACCAAAGGAAAGCAGGGAGCATAAAAGAAGCCAGAAAATTGATAAGATTCTTACCGGAAAATTCACGGCAATTCCAATGTTTATCCTGATCATGGCGGCTATCTTCTGGATCACCTTTGAAATTGCCGGAGGAACCTTGCAGGAACTGATGGAAACTGGAATCGACAGTCTTATTGACCTTGCCCGGACAGGAATGCAGTCGGCAGGCGTTAACAGTGTGCTGACGGGACTGATAACCGACGGTATCTTTTCCGGTGTCGGCAGTGTACTTACATTTCTCCCGATAATAGTGATATTGTTTTTCTTTCTGTCTATGCTGGAAGACAGCGGTTACCTTGCCCGTGTTGCCTTTTTTATGGACAAACCGCTGCGGAAAATCGGACTTTCAGGAAGAAGTATCGTACCAATGCTTATAGGATTCGGATGCACTGTTCCGGCAGTTATGTCTACAAGAACGCTGCCAAGTGAACGTGACAGAAAAATGACAATTCTTCTGACTCCATTTATGAGCTGTACAGCAAAGCTGCCGATTTATGCATTTTTTGTCAATGCATTTTTTCCGGATTATCAGTGGATCATCATTTTCGGATTATATCTGCTGGGTATCGTTACAGGTATTCTGATTGCAATTTTTTATAAAAAGGTACTGTTTAAAGGCGAAGCGGTTCCGTTTGTAATGGAGCTGCCGAATTACCGTCTTCCGACCGCAAAAAATGTATTAAGACTACTCTGGGAAAAGGCAAAAGATTTTCTTCAGAGAGCATTTACAATTATTTTTGTATCTACAATTGCCGTCTGGTTCCTTCAGAATTTTGATATTCATATGAATATGACTGAAAATTCACAGGAAAGTATTCTGGCAATGATTGCCGGTTTTATTGCACCAATCTTTATTCCCATCGGACTTGGTGACTGGAAAATTGTTACCGCTTTAATCTGCGGATTCATGGCAAAAGAAAGCGTTGTTTCTACACTGGAAATTCTGTATGGTACGGGACTTACACAGACTATGACTACACTTACAGCAATCTCTCTGCTGATTTTCAGCCTTTTGTATACACCGTGTGTTGCAGCAATTGCAGCAATAAGGCGTGAACTTGGCAGAAAATATGCAGCCGGTGTAGTCATCTGGCAATGCGCTGTTGCATGGATCGTATCCATGCCGGCATATTATCTGTGCATGGCAATCGGACTTTAGGAGGAAATTATGAACCTGAATCCATTTGATATAGTATTAACTGTTATTATCATAGCAGCGGTCATTACTGCCTTAATAATTATTGTAAAAAACAAGCGCAAAGGAAAAAACTGTTCCTGTTCCTGCGGCAGCTGTGATATTCCCTGCAAAAACAAACAGAGCATTATTAATAATAACGGCGAACCGCCCAGCGAGTCGTCCAGCGAGTCGCTGTACCCTTACTAATACCCTCAGTCATTTAGACTAAAACAATTTTATCAGTCGTCTGCTATTATTGATTCATGATATGTTGAATTATTAAAATTTTAAGTTCAGTTTTTTTAGGAAATGGGTCTGGGGGATAACCCTTTGTTTAAAAACAAAGGGTTATCCCCCAGAAAAATGCGTTTTAGCTCAGATCAAACCTTTAGTCGCGCTCCGCTGAGTGCAAAAGCTCCTGGCGGAGCGTCATCTGTATTAGATATACGCACAATAAACAATCTTTGGTAAATTTATACTTGTTCTATCAGCTCGGCATTTATTCCGCCAAAAACATCAATAAATTTCTTAGCAACAGAAATACGGAGTTTGTCATAGTAAAAAAATACACATAAAAAAGGTAATGTCAAAATATTCACCGAATAAATAATACTTACCCCCGATAAACAAATAAGAATAAAAAGACAAATCCTTTCCGCTTTCACACATTTCAAAAAAATCTTTACATCTGATACGGTATTGATACCGTCATATACGTCCGCAAAATTCTCCCATGCTTTTCCCTCAAAAATACATACTGCTGCTGCAGTGATACAGAATATCAAAACTGCTGCAGCTGCTGCGGATGAAAGAATTGCTGTAAAGATATGATGTGCATCTCCTGCAAAACGCCATGCCGCAATTGCATCAGCCGTAAACAGAACTGCTGCAAACAATGCTGTAATCGTTTTTATGCATGCGTAAATACGTACCTGCATCGAAAGCTTTCTCGGATCGTAGCGAAGTGTATTTTCCTTAAAAATTCTTTCATAAGCCTGCGACTCATCGTATTCCTTGCTGCAGAAATAGTTGTAGCTTTTTCTTAGTGCAAGACTAATTACAACTAGAAAAACTATGTTTACAGCTGCTATTACTGCAATTGTAATGAATACTGCCATATCCATCACTGCTTTATTTTCCTGTGCATTATTAACGGCAGAATAGTTTCCGGGACTGCCAACGAAAAAATGAAGTATGCATAATACAACAAAACTGATAAAAGCGGTCACTGTCAGAACAGCATGGCTGTTTTTCAATCCTCTTGCATACGCTCCTGAAAACGCATCCTTCAACTTTGATCTGTTAACTGCTATGCTGTTTGGTATTAGTTGTCTTTCACTCATACAGCATCCTCCCCTGTGTAAATTTTATTGCCATTATATCACGCTTCCAATGTTTTGACAAGCATTCTGTCTTGAATAATATTTCAGAATATGATAAGATATGATAAAATATAAAAATGACCGTGAGATTTGAAAAAATACGTATAAAAGCGGAAAGAAGGCTCAACTAATTCTGATGTAAAGTTTCATACCGGTATTAATTCAAATTTCCGTGAGGAGGATTTTTAAGGAAAATAAATCAAAACTGCGTAAAGTATTTAAAACCATTGGAATTGTTTTTTTAACACTTATAATACTGCTTATACTTGCTGTGTGCGTGGTATTTGTTATTGACAAGGTAAACGACGGTACAGAATGGGAT
>CACZPV010000230.1 GCA_902783065.1 uncultured Ruminococcus sp. | reverse complement strand
TTTATTATGAGTTTGTTTGATTCATAATTTACAATTCAATTATGAATTTGTTTAATTATATCAGTATTTACTACAAAATTCTATGTAATTTCAAAATATGACATTGTATTTTTTTGAAACAATTGAAATTTGTAAAATAATTGTATATAATTTTACTGGTGATGGATTATGACTCTAAGCGAAAAATTAAATGAATACTCAAAAACAATCGGCTTTTCCTTTAAAGAACTTTCTGAAGTTTCAGGAGTAAGCACCGGTACGATCAGCAATTACCGTGCAGGAAAGCAGATACCAAAAATGAATAACCCGAAATTATCTCTTTTGGCAAAAGCAATCGCTGAAATAGGTATAAGCAAGGGTATGGTATTTGATTATGATGATGTTCTTCGGGAACTTCAAAAAAGCGTTGGCGGAAAAATTGAGGTATCTCCTGATAATTATATTTTAAACATGAATATGCTGCTAAAAACGCTGAACATAAGCAATGCATCTCTTGCCAGGAATCTGAATTATGATCCGTCTCAGATTTCAAGATTCCTTTCGGGAGAGAGACTGCCCGCTGACATTGGAAAATTCAGTACACAGGTTGCCTCTTTTATTGCAAATAACTATTCTGATGCTTACAGCAGGCAGTTACAAAAATTATTCTCTTGTGAGCAGGATGAAATAGATTCTCCTGCAAAAATTCGTAAAAAAATAATTAAATGGCTTGGTTCAAATGTCAATACACCTGTTGAAAACCCGATTGACAGTTTTCTGGAGAATCTGGATGAATTTGATCTGAATGATTTTATAAGTGCTATCCATTTCAATGATATAAAAGTTCCATCTGTTCCTTTTGAAATTCCCATTACTAATTACTATCGAGGTATCGATGAATTTAAAAAAGCTGAGTTCGATTTTATCAAATCGGCTGTACTTTCAAAGTCAAAAGATGACGTTATTATATACTCCGATATGCCTATAGCAGAAATGGCAAAGGATGAAGAATTTGCTAAAAAGTATATGGCAGGATTAGCTGTTATGCTTAAAAAAGGTCTGCATATTAATTTCATCCACGATGTACACAGATCTTTTGAAGAAATGATGATCGGTCTTGAAGGTCATATTCCTATGTATATGACAGGTCAGATTTCTCCATATTATTTTTCTGAACCACAAAGCAAAATCTTTTCTCATCTGCTTAAGGTTTCGGGAACATCTGCAATGTGTGGTTTTGCTGTTACAAGTGACCACGAGGACGGGCTGTATATTGTTACAAAGAATAAATCAGAGGTTCAGAAATACCAGAATTCTGCAAGAGATATGCTTAAAAGAGCTAAACCCCTTATGGAAATATATCGCAGTGATAGAAGTGATGAATTTCTTGAGCAACTGTACAATTATTGGAAAAATGGTTCAAAAAAAATGATTTTTTCGGGTCTTCCGATTTTTACTATCTCTGATGAGCTTCTTACAAGTATTCTCCGGCGCAGCGGTAAACCGCAGGAAATAATTGATAATATTGTTTCTTTCAAAAACAAATATTATGAAGAAATGAAAAATCTTTTGATTGATAACTGTATTGTAATTGAGATCTCAAAGCTGTCGAGAGAAAGCTTTAATGAGCATCCGGTGAATATTGGTCTTTCAGAATTATTCATTGAGGAAGAAATACCGTATAATTATGATGAATACGTGGAGCATATGAAACAAACGTGCAAATTTGCCGAAGACAATGATAATTGCACTCTAAAGACTGAGAAAAACAGAATATTTAAAAATATAAGCTTTTCTATTATCAGCGGTAAATGTGTAATTGTGTCAAAAGCTAAAGCACCAACTATACATTTTATTATACATCATCCGAAAATGATCAAGGCTTTTGAAATGTTTATACCACCTCTCAGAAATAATGATTAGCTTATTCCTGAATCCGGCTTTTCTCTTATGCAGGCTGCGGGTGTGCTGCGCACACCCGCAGCCTTTCATCCTTCCTATAGAAAATCATACTGATATTCAACGGTCTGAAAACTGATTGTGAACAGCTTTTCATTTTGATGCATATGATATGATAAAGCGTATCTTTCATTAACAAATCTGAATCCATGAAAGCAACATGATGAATTATAAAAGACCTTCCTGTTTTCAGGGATTCAGGTAAAAAATTAAAATTGCATAAGGCAACTCAACATTTTATCGTGAACTTTATTTTTCCGCAGCATAGCGGATGAAAACACTTTAAAAAAGCGAGGAGATGCAGTAAATGAAAAGGAACAAAGAAACCGCATTAAGCGATCTGCCGCTTGGAAGTCTGGCACGTATCACAAAAATGCCGGAAAACAATGAACTTCGTTTCGCTCTGATGCGGCTTGGCATAGCAGAAAACACGATAATATGCCGTGCTTTTAAAGGTCCTTTTGGTGATCCTGACGCTTATTTTTTCAGAGGTACTCTTGTATCCGTGCGTAACAAAGATGCTCAGACTATTCAAGTAATTCCTTACGGAGGTACAGTATGAAAGATAAATATACCGTACTTTTAGCCGGCAACCCTAATGTCGGTAAAAGTACGATCTTTAATGCACTTACCGGTATGAAACAACATACCGGTAACTGGGCAGGAAAAACAGTCAGTTCTGCGGAAGGCCGTTATTATTTTTCAGGTTATACTTTTTCACTTTTAGATCTGCCTGGAATTTATTCACTTTATGGCGGCTCACCGGATGAAAAAGTTGCTACTCGTGTAATTTATGCCGGCAATTATGACTGCATTGTTATAGCAGCAGATGCGACCTCATTGGAACGAAATCTTGACCTTGTGCTGCAAATATTAGAGATTGATTCCCGTGCTGTGCTATGTCTTAATTTATGTGATGAAGCCGAAAAAAAAGGAATTGAAATAAATACAGATGAGCTGTCAGAATTGCTTGGAATCCCTGTGATCAGAACTGCTGCGAGATCTAAAAAAGGAATCAAAGAACTACAAAATGCTGTACTTGATTTGGTTGTTGGTAAAACAAAAACTACATTTATCAAACGGAGCTATGATAACGAAACAGAAAAATCGGTCAGTTTACTGTGTGATTTGATGCGTTATAAACATAAGGGTGAAAATGATCTTCGTCGTGCCGCTTTACATATTCTCAGAAGTAAAGATCGGCATATAATCGATTCGGAAAACAAAGATATTTTGTTGGATTTACCTGATTCTGATGAAATAAAGGAACGTATTGCAAAAAAATATATTGAAGAAAGTAAAAAAATTGCCGGAACTTGTGTAAGACAAAAAAATCAAGTCATAAATCGTATTCTTATAGACAAAATAATCACCTCCAGATGTTTTGGTATACCGATTATGCTGATGCTTTTTTCTTTGATTTTTTATATTACAATTGTCGGAGCTAATTATCCCTCGCAGTGGCTTGCATTTTTGTTTGACAGGTTAAAGTCAGTTCTGGTTTCTGCCGCCGCTAATATAAACATACCTGTATTTTTAAAAGAAATGCTGATAGACGGAGTTTATACTACTCTTTCCGATGTCGTTTCGGTAATGCTGCCTCCAATGGCGATTTTTTTCCCTTTATTTACACTGCTGGAGGATCTGGGATATTTACCGAGAGTCGCTTTTATGCTTGATCCGTTATTTGCGAAATCAGGAACTAACGGCAAATCAGCTCTTAGTATGATGATGGGTTTCGGCTGTAATGCCTGCGGAGTGACCGGATGTCGTATTCTCAATTGCCAGCGTCAGCGTAATTTAGCTGTTATTACCAATAACTTTGCACCCTGCAATGGACGATTCCCAACTTTAATAGCAATAATTACAATTTTTCTTGCCGGCAGAATGCCGATACAGATTCGGTCACTCGGAAGTACTGCTATTCTTATATCAGCAGTTTTA
>CACZPV010000229.1 GCA_902783065.1 uncultured Ruminococcus sp. | reverse complement strand
CCTCCAAGTGCAAGCTTTTTACTCTGTTTCCGCATTTTTCCTTGCACTTATTATACCATATTTCACTCTAAAACTCTACTGTTTATCAGCATTTCCGGACTTTTACGAAGAAAAAAGCAGACACTATTTAAGTGATGATTACTAATAAAGCATGACCTGAACCTATGCAATACAAACAGGCTTTCCGTGAACACATATTCTGCGAAAAGCCTGTTTTTGGTTATATCTGATGTTTCTTAAAGCTTGTTGGATGGTTTAGTAACACCTTCGGGACGATTAACATTTGTATCGTTTCCGAAATAGATGTTATACCATACAAGAAATACATAAATTGTCCATACTTTACGGCTGTTATCATCTTTACCATTAAAGTGGTCATCCAGATAAGATACAATCAGATCTGTATTAAAGAATTTCTCTGCTGTTTCCGAACGGAACATTTCCTTTACTCTGTTATAGTACTGTTCGTCTTTAAGCCACACTCTGGTAGGTACAGGGAAACCAAGTTTTGGTTTCTGTGCTGTTGCTTTTGGCAAATGACGCAAAGCAGCCTGACGCAGAGCATATTTTGTTGTTCCATGAGCAATACGATATTTTGTAGGAATAGTTCTGGCTACTTTGAAAACTTCTTTGTCAAGAAAAGGAACCCGCAGTTCAAGTGAATTTGCCATACTCATTCTGTCAGCTTTCAGCAGAATATCACCGACCATCCAAAGATTGATATCAAGGTACTGCATCTTTGTTTCCTCATCGTAATTCTTTACTCTGTCATAGAATTTTTTACAAAGATCCTGCGGACGGGTAACAATGGAGCTGTCTTTAAGAATCTGCTTCTTTTCTTCATCGTCATACATAAAAGCATTGCCGATAAATTTATCCTCTGTTTTTCTGGCACCTCTGAGAATATAACCCCTGCCTTTTATATGCGGCCATTTTTTAGCTTTGCGTGCGAGAGCATATCTTGCTTTTTCCGGCAGAACTTTCTGGTAGAATTTGAATACGTGTGGTTCGTTATAGACGGTATAGCCGCCGAACAGTTCATCTGCACCCTCACCTGAAAGAACAACTTTAACGTGTTCGCTGGCAAGCTTTGATACAAAATAAAGTGCTATGCAGGATGGATCTGCAAGAGGCTGATCCATCTGATATTGTACTCTTGGAACAGCAGACCAAAATTCCTCAGAACCAATCAAATGGGTATGATGATCCACACCAATTTCCTTTGAGAGTCCTTCTGCCCAACTGATTTCGTTGTAGCGTTCACCAAAATCAAATCCTACGGTAAATGTTTTCTGATCAGCAAAATATGTTGATACATAACTGGAGTCAACACCGCTGGAGAGGAAACAGCCAACTTCTACATCGCTGATTTTATGAGCATTAACAGAATTTTCAAATACGCTTTCAATTTTATCCACGGCATCTTTTTCAGTAAGAGTCATATCCGGCTCAAAAGTAGCCTCAAAATATCTTGTCGTTGTTACTTTTCCGTCACGGAACCACATATAATGCCCCGGAAGCAGGCAGTATATTCCTTCAAAAAAGGTTTCAGGCGGAACAACATACTGAAAAGAAAGA
This sequence comes from uncultured Ruminococcus sp., assembly GCA_902783065.1. Lineage (GTDB taxonomy): Bacteria > Bacillota > Clostridia > Oscillospirales > Acutalibacteraceae > UBA1213. Next base: position 4,761 of record CACZPV010000229.1, on the reverse strand, counting down.
TAATTATCAAGTGCTTTGTAATTGAATTTTTTTACATATTTAGGATGTTCAAGGATACTTTTGATTTCCGAGCCGTAAATCAGTTCTCCGTCAATCACCGCATAATGCATAGGTTTAATACCGAAGAAATCTCTGGCGATAAAGACGCTGCCGTCCTTGGTGTTGTAAACAGCAAAGCCGAACATACCGCGAAGTTTATTCAGCATTTTTTCTCCCCATTCCTCAAAACCGTGAATCAGCACTTCGGAATCGGCATTTGTATAAAACTTATGTCCGCATTCTTTAAGTTCTTCACGGAGATCCTTATGATTATAAATTTCTCCGTTAAACATGAGAACCAGACTTTTATCCTCGTTATAGATTGGCTGATGGCCGCCTTCCAGATCTATAATACTCAGTCGGCGAAAGCCCATAGATATTCTGTTATCTTTATAATAGCCCACACTATCGGGACCTCTGTGTGTAATGACGTCAGTCATGTTTTCAAGAACTTTATCTCTTTCAGCAACATGACCGGTAAATCCGCATAATCCGCACATATTATATTTCCTCTTTTCTGATATGTTTTCTGGTTAAAAGCATTGTGAACGTTTTATATATGATCCGGCTCATTAAGGAACTACTGAATAAATCACGTCTGATGGATCTGAACCTGTTTTGCTTGCACCTTTTTCGTCATCTTTCATCAAATTCGCTTGATGACCGTCAGGTTATCTGCACTCGTTTGTTACAATCTGACGAAAAATTTGACTGTGCAATACAGGCACTGTATTTAATCAGTGTTTCTTCAATAACTTCCAATAAAACCATACATAAGAATTTTAACATAATCGAGCAAAACTTTCAACCGTTTCCATCATTTCCAACGTTAAAAATTACACAAATTTATGCAGAGAAAAGAATATTATCTTATAATAACCAAGCGGTATGCCGCCGGAGCCTAAATTTATTCGCCTGGTGGAAACCCTTCCTAAAAAAGCTGAAACTTTAATTTTATCATGAATCAAGAAAGCAGATGACTGATAAAACAGTTTAAGCCCAAATGGCTGTGGGAATTAAACTGACAGCGGCGGCACGCCGCCAGACGACTGTAATAATGTTGAAACTGTGTTCAGTTGCGGATTAGTAAGGGACCGGAGGCTCGCCGGTTGGTAAGGGTCCAGCGTCACGCTGGACGCCGCTGTCAATTCTCAGAATAAAAAAGTGTATATGTATAAAGTAGAAAATTCCGCCTTGTGAAATCACAAAGCGGAATCGTGCTTATCTTTTTAGATACTGTCAATCAGCCGTTATAGGAATAGTTAGGTGCTTCTTTAGTAATCTGAATATCATGTGGATGACTTTCTTTAAGACCGGCACCGGTGATTCTTACAAATTTAGCTTTATCATGAAGTTCCTGAATGTTGGCACAGCCTGTGTAACCCATACCGGCACGAAGACCGCCCATCAGCTGATATATAGTGTCAGAAAGAGGTCCTTTATAAGGAACACGACCTTCAACACCTTCAGGAACAAGCTTTTTATTGCCTGACTGGAAATAACGGTCTGCACTGCCTCTGCCCATAGCTCCGAGAGAACCCATACCGCGGTAAACCTTAAACTGTCTTCCCTGATATATCTCCTTATCTCCGGGAGATTCCTCACATCCTGCAACCAGTGAGCCGATCATAACCACGCTGCCGCCTGCTGCAAGAGCCTTGACTATATCACCTGAATATTTTACACCGCCGTCAGCAATAACCGGTATACCATGCTTAGAAGCTTCATAGGCAGCATCATAAATAGCTGTGATCTGCGGCACACCAATACCGGCAACAATTCTTGTTGTACAGATCGATCCGGGACCAATACCTACTTTTACGCAGTCTGCACCGGCATCAATAAGAGCCTTGGCAGCTTCTGCAGTAGCAATATTACCGGCGATAAGCTGAACATCGGGGAATGCTTTCTTTACTTTAGCGACGGAGTTAATAATATTATTGTTATGTCCGTGTGCGGAATCCAAGACGAGTACATCAACCTGAGCCTTGACAAGTTCTTCTACCCTTTCAAGTACGTCAGGTGTACCGCCGATAGCAGCACCGCAAAGCAGTCTGCCGTTGACATCTCTGGCGCTGTTCGGATACTGAACAGATTTTTCAATATCCTTAATGGTGATAAGACCCTTAAGTACACCATTATCATCCACAAGAGGAAGTTTTTCAATCTTATGCTTTTTAAGAATTGCCTGCGCCTGCTGAAGGGTTGTTCCCACACAAGCAGTTACAAGGTTTTCTTTTGTCATTACATCTGCAATTCGCTGGCTGTAATCGCTTTCATCCATAAAGCGGAGGTCACGGTTAGTTATAATACCAACAAGCTTACCATCCTCACAAATCGGAACACCGGAGATTTTGTACTTTGCCATAAGTTTATTGGCATCATTTACATAATGACCGGGTGTAAGATAGAACGGGTTAACAATAACACCGTTTTCAGATCTTTTTACTCTGTCAACAGCATCTGCCTGTTGTTCTATAGACATATTCTTATGGATGATACCGATGCCGCCTTCACGAGCGATTGCGATTGCCATTCTTGTTTCCGTGACGGTATCCATAGCAGCCGTCATAAGCGGAGTATTGAGCTTGATTTTTTTAGTAAGATTTGTGCTGATATCAACATCCTTTGGCTGAACGTTAGACTCGCCGGGAATCAGCAGAACATCATCAAAGGTCAAGCCTTCTTTTCCGAATTTCTGATTAAAATCTACACTCAACATTCGTAAATTCCTCCCCATTTTTCTTTTCTTTCGGAAAATGCAAATCATGGATTGTTATTTCCTGACCAAAGCGGTCAATACAATTGGTTATACCTGTTTACAAGTTTCCGGTTCCTATATAATTCTCTATTATACAACAACAGAGAATTATTATTGTTCTATAAAAGAATTATCTATGTGAATTTATTGTATACCGGATTGTTCACCAAATATGCTGTAAAGCTGTTTATTCACTGCTTTCCGGCTTTATATGGTTGTTGTTGTAGCATTGTTTCAGCCATTTATTAACATTCTTTGTAAAGAATGAATTTTCAGAAAGTTTCAGATCAGACGGTTGACTAAGATCTAAAAACAGTATATATTCATAATAAAAATAATTGTCACTGTTTTTATTATATAAAAAGGCATTTTCATCAGATAAAGTATTGAAATATTCCTGAGCGGTATACTTAGGGGTGATTCCTGCATTAAGCACAGATTTTGCTTTGGAATCGGTCAGTACACCCGAAATATTATTAATAGAGCTTTCTTTGAATTCTTCATTATTTTCATTTGTTTCAAATATATTTCTAAGGTAATTTGAACCGAGAACATCCCATATTTTCTGATAATTCAAGCTATCCAAGGAATCTGTATTCAAAAAATAGTAAAAGATGTTTTCCAGTTCGTCGGTGATTGTCCAAGTGTTTTTATAGATATCATTGTGATCGTATTTTTCTACATTTGAATTAAATGCGTCAATCAAAAGTTTTTTAACATCGTATTTTTCATCTTTGAATCCAAAGGAATTCAATTGTGTCCATACAGCATCCGTTGCAGCCATCTGCATGGCAGTTTTTGTATCGTCATCAATATCCTTATAATCATCATGAGCGTATTCGTCAAACAATTTTGCTTGTTCATTGTATCGCACATATAGTTCCTGATTAAGTTTGTCCCCCATTCCCAGATCAAGCATCCTGTCTGTGCAGATTACCTTTGCAAGATCAGAAGTACCGATAATCTGGATATCCAGCTCATTGATGTAATCTCCGGCTTCTTTAATAATATTTTTCTTATAATCCTCATCGATGGCTATATTATTTTTACCACAAAGATAAATACAGCCTGCTGCGCCGTAAAGCTGTGCAATGCGAAGAACATCCTTTTGAGAAATCTGGTCTCCTGTATATCCGGTTGAGCTTCTTTCACTTATCTGAGAAGCAGCGGTTTCACCAGAGTTATTTTCAGAGTTATTATTGTCACATCCTGTCATGGCGGTTGTAACAAACAAAATCGTTCCCGCCAGCAGCAAAGCAGTTATTTTTTTATATTTCATATTGTGTCCTCCGTTACGGAATTTTAATACTAATATTATATCGTATCACTGTTAAAATAGCAATAAAAACTAATTTTTTCCAGCGTGACCGGCGAGCCGCCGGCATATGAATGTAAATTTTTTTTGTTCTCCACAGATGTAAGCACCGCTGTCAACTTTTATTTTACACTTACCCAGCGTGATGACGGAAACAAAAGCTGCTGCACAGCGGTTTAATGTCATGCCGGCAGCAGCTTTTTATTATGGTACATCAGAAATTTATTCTGCTGTAGCTTTTTTACCGTTAAATTCTATAGACTTGATTTCTTCCGGATTGACTATGAGCCAGTCTGATGTGAACTCATCAGCAGAATTACAATATTTAAGTGTTACTGAGTGATGCTCCCAGTAATTACGATTGAGCGAACATTCAGCGTAAATGACATTACCGTTAGCCAAGGTGATTTTTGTAGATTTATTGTCATCTGGAAATAATCCGGTAAATGTTTCGTATTCATCTTTTCCGTCAGCAACGGTAAAGTCAAGTTCTAATTCTGTACTAAGCGAACCGGCTGTGATTTTGCTGATAGTAAAGTCCACACCGTTATCACCTTTAAAAACATCCGCAGAAGGTTTTAATTGTCTTATATTGCTCTTATAATTCAACTTGACAGAAATGTCCATATCAATGTCAATTTTTTTT
>CACZPV010000228.1 GCA_902783065.1 uncultured Ruminococcus sp. | reverse complement strand
AATCGGCTCCAGCCTGATCTACACGGACAATCTCCTCACCCATTTTCGCAAAATCGCAGCTCAGCAGCGAAGGCGCTACTTTCATATATTATCAACCTTTCATTTTAAAATGTTTCATACTGATAGCTGATAAAAACATACCACAAATCCAAGTCTTTCTTCTATCAGGAATCAGTATCATTCCCGGCTTTTTCTGACTGTAAAACTTTATAAATGAATTTTAAGACCTGCAATAAACCTGATCATGAAAGCTTTCTTGCAGCAATTGACACGGCAATCAATGCAACACACCAGAAACCAGTATACAACAGAAGTTCTACACTGCCGAGTTTTGCAAAGCCTGATATGAACGATATAATTGTCACCAGAATAAAACCAATGATAATTGCCAGATATTGCACAATCTTTGCAATAGTTACCGTAGACTTTATACGTATACAACCAGCCACGGCATTTGCAAAGGATGAAAGTTTACCGTTTGTTACAAGATATGCACGTGATGTCTTTTCCTTTGAGGTCAGTTCATCGTGACAAATGTTGCCTAATCCCGTTGAAAGCACCTTTATACATCTCGGATACAAACTGAACTTTTCAGCAATGTGTTCACGAGTGATATTCGGATCAATCGTTCTCACAACAAAGTTAACACCGCTGTCCTCCAGGTTTCTCAGAGACTGCGCTATTTCTCTGTCTGCCTTGTAAGTAAGAATAAACATCACTGCCAATTCTCCTCCGACAGATATGTATGCAATTTCATTGCCTCTTTTACGATATTTGGTTTCAATTGATTCGTCAGGCAGCCGGATATTATGTTTTTCAAACAATTCACGTCTGCCAACTAAAATACGATTACCGTTGCACCAACCCGATAGTCCCATTTCATCATCATAGGAAATACTGTCAAAATCAGGCAGCTTATATTTGGATTGACGGACAATTGTTTCAAAAACATGCGTCAAAGGTCCGTTAACCGAAAAAGTCATAGAAGCACCTGCTGAAATTGCTTCCTGCAGTTTGCTTTCATTGATTGTTTTCATACCGCTTAATATGATGCTTCCCTTAGGATAAAGGTCTGAGGAATCTATCATGATTGTATTGGTATCACAGAACTGCTTTACTGCCTCATAACCCACCACCATAGCACCGTTTCTGTTTGCCGAACTGCAAAGATTCAGCATAGGGATATTAATGGCGAGCAGGCTGCACATCGGAATCGTAATACAAGCTGACAGTGCAAATGACGATACACCGCCTGTAAAGTCCTTATATATAATTCCGTAAGTTACTGCACCAATAATAGACAGTACCGCTGCAATCGGTGCAAAAAATGCCGAAAGTTCTTCTACAGGGTCTGCAGCATAGGAAAGCTGAAGAAAATTGCTCATAAATTTAGAGAACTTACTGTAAGCAATAATTGGTTTGCGTGAAGGAAGACCGCTGACAAATCTTTCCGCATTGGCAGTATTGGTATATATTTTTCCGGCATATCTTGCTTCCTTGCTCCTGAGAAATTTAAAATTATCTGCTGTTCTCCTGATTATCAACAGTTTACCCATACTGTTGAGCAAAAGTGCCAGAATAATCAGCGGTACATAAATATGATAAGTTTCATTAAGAAACACATCTCCCTGGAACAATGATATAATCGACTGCACTGCAACTGCCAGAGAAGCAATTGCCACAGGTGTATCGCTGTTGCCTCTCAATTTTCTCAGAGGCATAAACCCGTTTACAATCGGGTATCTTGATATAAAAATGGAAATGACAAACAATACAAACATTATCAACGAATAAACCAGCCATCCGTTTTTCAGCATATTAAGGAATATCCACGGCATGGATTTTGCAAGAACAGCCGCAATAACAGAAGCCGCACATGTACAGGTAAGTATAATTGTCCGGACAAATACTTTACGAAAATTTTCACTAATATCGCTTTTGATTTCCTCAGCATCTTCTTCCTTGCCGTAATCAGAAAGCTCGGGCTTGACTTCTTCTTCTTCTTCCTCTTCATCAAATTTGTCGCCCTCATAGGTAAAAATATCAGAAAATTTAAATTTTCGTTTTTCGTTTTTTTCCTTTCCCGTCTGTACCACATTTTGGATATTATCAGGTTTCTTTGATGTTTTTTTGTCATGCGCTGTTCTTTCCTGAATAGTATTAGCTGATTTGACACGGCGCAAAAGTTTGTTTTCATCTGTTGAATCTGCTGCTGCTTTTCGCTCCTCATATGTTTCTGACGGCGGTGACGGCGGATCGGGCGGAAGAGATTCCCTGATTCTTCTTGTATTGTCATATTCATTTTTAAGAGTTCTTGTAAATTTACCAGCCATCACTACAAACGGGGATGTTTCATTACTGCGATAAACAATGGTTTCAGACGAATTTTCAGAAAAATCATTCTTCCCCTGTGTTGTTTTTTTCGCCGGCATCCAAGGATCAATCCTTACGCCCTGTCCTCCCGGCATAGAATCCGCAGTGTCTTTTGATACCGAGTGTTTCTGCGTTTTTTCCTTATTATTTGCAGGTATGTCATGTGACAATTCGTCAGACATGTTCTGCTTTTGCGGCTCAGTCTGCTTTGCCGGTGCATCATGGGACAATTCGTTAGGCTTGTTCGGCTTTGACGGCTCAGTCTGCTTTGCCGGTGCATCATGGGACAATTCGTTGTTAAGCTTGTTCGGCTTTGACGGCTCAGCCTGCTTTGCCGGTGCATCATGGGATAATTCGTTAGGCTTGTTCGACTTTAACGGTTCAGCCTGCTTTGCCGGTGCATCATGGGACAATTCGTTAGTCTTGTTCGGCTTTGACTGCTCAGACTTCTTTACCGATGTATCATGTGACAATTCATCTGTTTTTTGCTGTGCTTGTGGATTGTTATAGGAAAGCTCTCCGAGATCAAAATCCTTATTTCCTACAGTTTTCTTACCATAAGCTTTTCGTTCAGATGAAGATTTCAGGTCGGACGATTTCTTTTTATCCTGACGATTTACGAAGATGGGAACTTCTGTTTCCTTTTCACGTTCTTCCTTATCGGCAGTGTCCATCGAACCGTATGCCTTTGCCGATCGTTCAGGAACTGAATTTTTAGCTTTCAGAATTTCATCTACCGTTATTTCCGATTGTCCTGAGTTCCTTCTTTTATGCTTTTTTAAATTCTTTTCATCAGACGTTGGTTCCGTCTGCTTTTTTTTTGTTTCGGGTTTGTAAGGAATATGTTCTTTCAGTTCACCCTGCACAGCCGGATCGGAAGGAAGCTCCACGGCTGTTTTCTGTTGCTGAGAGTTTTTCTCTTCTTTTTTCTTCTCAGATGGTCTTGTTTTGGATTCCGCAGAAGTATACAAAGAAGATGTGGTAAGTGACTTCGGCAATTCCTTTTTCTTACTGCCCGGCTTTGCAGCGTGATCCGCTTTTTCAATGACAGACTGTTCTTCATCCAGGAAAATATCTTCGTAATTTTCATCCTCACCGTAATCCAGGTCATTGTCCTCAGGAGCAGTAATAATCTCTATAATTTTGCCCATGATTGATCGGAAGCTTTTTTTCGGCCGTACAGCGTCAGGTTCTGTTTCTGATGCAAGTTCCTCTATCTCTTCATTTTCAATCGGCAAATCTTCCGGATTGTTTTGAGGCTGTTTCTTTTTCGGAACAGATTTTATCTGACTGTCTTTTTCATCCGTCTTTCCGGCATACTTTTTATCGCTGATAGTATCAGGCTTGATGTCCGGTTTATCTGAAGATTGTGTACTACCTTTGGTTTGTACATGTTTTTCGGTATTTCCGGAGCTTTTTGCCGTCTTTTTTGTTGATTCTGCGGCAGCATCACCATTATTCTCTTTTTCACTTTCCGCCGAAAAGGACTTTTCATCTGATTCTTTATTTTCCGATTTCTTTAAAGTTTCTTTCTTCGGCTTTGCATCGTTTTTATCAGAAAAATTCTCCGTATTCTTTTTATCGCTGTCCTCATAAGAAGGATCTTTCTTAGCTGACGCATTTTTTTCCTTCTTTTGTTTTAAATTATTTTTATTATCAGAATTTTCATGCAGTTTTTTTTCAGAATCAGATTCGCACTGATTATCCGATCCGGTATACTGATCCGCCTTTATATTATCAGAATCTGTCTGTTTTTGCTCCGATAACTTCTTAACGTCATCAGATGAAGATTGTTTTTCAGATTCAGACACTTCTTCCTTTTTTATTATTTCAGTTCCATCAGCATTTGATGTCTTTTCTGTTGTTGAATTTTGTGGGGAATTTATCTGAGCCTTATGCTGAGAGGATTTCTTTTTTCTCTTTTTAGACATTCCTGCTGCCCTCCTTTATTCCGCCTTGTTTGCCAGCCGCTGACGAGTAAATTCGTACATCAGAACTCCCGCCGCAACGGACGCATTCAGCGAATTGATCTTTCCGAGCATTGGCAGCGAAAGAATCTCATCGCATTTATCTCTTACGAGTCTGCCAAGCCCTTTTCCTTCAGAACCGATTACCAATGCCGCCGCACCCTGCAGATCACAGCTGCAATAATTACGTCCATCCATATCGGCTCCGTACACCCAACAGCCCCGTTCTTTCAATTCATCTATTGTTGATGCAATATTTGTCACTCTTGCAACCGGAACATATTCATATGCACCTGCACTGACCTTTCCTACAGTATAACTCAGTCCTGCCGCTCTTCTTTTCGGAATAATAATACCATGCGCACCTGCACATTCGGCAGTTCTGATTATGGCACCAAGATTATGAGGATCTTCTATCTCATCAAGCACAATGATAAAAGGCTTTTCCCCTCTTTGTTCAGCAAGGGAAAAGATATCTTCCAGGCTTGCATATTCTTTCATTGAAGCGGCTGCCGCAACACCCTGATGTACACTGTGAGCCGTCATAAAATCAAGCTTTTTTTTGTCAACTTCTTTAATCGGGATATTTTTTTCTGCTGCAAGCGCTGCAATAACCTTGACAGAACCGCTGCGTTCACCCTTAGCAATATACAGGCAGTCTATCGGTCTGCCAGAGCGCAACGCTTCAGTAACAGGATTACGTCCCGCAATGATATCCCTGTTATTTTCTTCTTTGCTGTTTTTATTCACTCAATTCACCTTAATTGTTAATTTGATTTTACATTATTTAAGGAACAACTGAACAGATTAAATCTTTGCAGTGCGATAAAGCACTGAGTTTTATCAGTGTTTCCTTAATAATACAGTTTTCATTCTGCAATATGATACATATAAATTATAGCATACATTCCCGTCCGATTCAAGCAAACAAACAAACAACGTTTGACAAATTTATCAATTGAAATCGTCAAAAAATAATAATATTCTATAAAACATTTTTCTGCAAACAAAATGATCTCCGCAACCTGATACAGATTACGAAGATCCTCATATTACTATTGCTTATACAAGAGCTGCACCCAGTGCCTCACACTTAGCTATTCCATCATCGTCAGGAGCATCGTTGCAAATAACGCTGTCATATGCCAGATTAGCACCAGCCTCTTTGCAATTATCTTCCCAGTTTCTCATCCATTCGCCATCGCCCCAGCCATATGAACCGAATAATGCGATTTTTTTGCCGGAAAGCTTATCGGTCAAGCCACTGAACATAGGTTCAAATTCGCTGTCCTCCAGTTCTTCCGTACCCATAGAGGGGCATCCGAATGCGACTGCATCGAACTGATCCATTGCTGAGGCATCAAACTCTGCCGAGGTAAAAAGCTGTACCTGTGCACCCTTGTCCTGTGCTCCTT
>CACZPV010000227.1 GCA_902783065.1 uncultured Ruminococcus sp. | reverse complement strand
TGCTTCTGGAATAATAAAAAGCCTCGCTGCACGCATCGGGTCTATCCGGATTATCGCATCGTACAGCAACGACTGAACCGCCACTATGCCAGTACTCCATTACAGAATCACCTCTACATATTCTGCACGGCTTCAATTTTTCATTCATCTTTTTGCCCCTCCCATTTATCACAAACAAAGTCACTGTCTGTAAAGTCTGCCCTGTACTCGCTGTCGCCGTTACAGCAAGCACCTGTGAAGTCCTCATGCCAACTACAGCTATTGCAAGTTTTTGAGCCTTTGTTTAACTCCACACTCCACTCTCCACCTTCCACACTGAGAACCGTTTTCCCTGTTCCGCAGGGCATAGTTATTTTTGTGTCACTCATTTTTTACCGTCCTTTCAATAATTCCACTTTCAACTTTCCACATTCCACATTATACATTGTTTTCCCTGCTGTCAAAAATTCGCACAAGCTTTCTGCATATCGGACAGCCGTGTTTTTCCGCTTCCGTCATAATGTGGCTGTATCTGTTTCTTATATCGGCATGATGTTGTAAAAGCTTTTCCTCGAAAAGTTCATTCTGATAATCACTTATCAGATCAAGCTTGATATCGTGCGCCTGCTGTCTTGTATATGTGCCGCTGCGGAAGAGATGATACAGCTGTGTCATGCAAAAATAAAACTTTTTTCCCGCAAGTGACAAGCCTTTTGGCGGCGGTAAATCTTTCATTGCCATTTTTTCTAACTCTGTTGTGTCAGGTAAAAGATCAGGCACTGCGCCGCCTCCTTCCATCCTCGACAAACAGCGGCATAATTTCCCTGCCTGCTAAGCTCGGAAAGCCACCATTCCTGTTCATCCGTAGTTCTGCCTTTTTCTGTTTTCAGCTCGATATACAAAGCGTTATATCCGGCTCTTGCAACCGGCAGACACAGATCCGGCACACCTTTTTTAACACCCTGTTCTTTCAGGTGCTTCGCTTCGATAAGATCACGCCGCCCGCCGTTCGGAATGTGAAACAATAATTTCAGTTCCGGATATTTCTCTCTGATATGCGGCTGTTCCGACCATTTGAACAAGGTACTCTGATGCTGTGATTCCTTCATTTTCCGGCCCTCTTTTCACTGAAAATTCTGTTCAGTATCTGGCTTGCCTGCATTTTTGTCAGTTCCGAACAATCAAAATCCTTGAATTTACGTCTGATTATTGTCTTTTGCCTGTCAGTCGCAGGATTATTTCCCCAGCGCTTTACGGCATTCATATCCCATAAGGACCGACAGTCCTGATAATTGCTTGTAAGTTCGCTGTACAGATCGTCAATAACTTCCTGCATCGGTCTGCCGTCTACATTTCCCAGCTCATCCTGACATGGAATGGATAATATCTTTTCTCCTAAACTTAATGTCAGCCTGCCGTCCGGCATTTTGAAGAAATTTATATTATGCAGATTGTATGACTGTTCCTTCGCCCAAAGGTCAACTATTTCGGTATTCCTTATCCATGACATCGGAGTATCTGATGCTTTTACTATTTTATCCGGAAGTTCAAAAAGATCGCCCTGAACCTTTTTTCTTTCCCTTGCAGGAACTGCCGATATATCTATCCCGAGCAGTGACGGGGCAGTACACAGACTTGATGAATCCGTAATCCCCACACAGTCAATAAGATTAAGCTTTTCCTTTTCCGGATGAAGTCTTAAGCCTCGTCCCACCATCTGAGCATACAGGCTGTCCGACTTTGTAGGTCTTGCAATTATCACTGTTTCAACCAGCGGAATATCCGTTCCCTCAGTAAATACCATACAGTTGACAAGACATGGTATTTTTCTGTCAGTAAAATCCTGTATGATCCGCGACCGGTTCTCCGTTTCTCCGGTAACAGCAACAGCCCCCGGAATACGCTTTGCAATCTCCTGTGCATGATTTACAGATACAGCAAATATCAGAGTTGCACCCTTAGCATATTTCCTGTAAGCTTCGGCAATAGCGTCTGAGGTATCTTTCATAGCTTCGTCAAGCTCTCCGGGAGCATAATCTCCCATTCTTGTATGTACTCCGCTGAGGTCATACCCGATATCAACACGGCGGCAGAATATGTCCGACAGATAACCGTTTTTGATACCCCATTTCAGATCACGCTTGAATACAATTTTACTGAATACATCATTCAGTCTTGCGCCGTCCGCACGGTTTGGAGTTGCCGTAAAGCCCAGAAGCAAGCGAGGCTTGAAATAGCTGAAAATTTTTTTGTAGGATTTAGCGGCGGCATGATGTGCTTCGTCGCAGATAATGATATCAAAGTCATCAGGCTTAAAATGTTCAAGCCGTCTTACAATACTCTGTACGGATGCCGATACAACTTCTTCGCCGTCAGAATGATACTTTCCCTGTTCTATGCCAAAGGTACAGTCATAATATTTTTTTGGCTGATTGACCAGTTCTTCACGGTGTGATAAAATGAGTACACGTCCTTTTCGTCTGATATTTGCAAATGTCACTGTCTTTCCAAGACCTGTAGCCATCTGTGAAAGATAAGCTCCCGGCGGAAGATTATTTATCTTGTCTATACATTCTATCTGGTAATCTCTTAAATTCATTAAAACTCCTTTCCGTGGTGCATGAGGTACAATGAGGGACATACTGTCCCACTAAAAAAACCTGTATTCATGCGGCTTTTATAATCCTGTGGGACTGTGGGACAAATTTTCAGTGTTTTGCTTAATGAAGAAGTGTATATATATTTTTTCACGACTTATACATATACTCATTTATACATGGTATGTATATGTCAAAAACTGTCCCACAGTCCCACACTTCCTTGATAATGCGGTTTTTTCGTCCCTCATAATTCCCTCATATGTCCCCCAATGTCATCATGAGCGCAAGCGAAGGATCTTTTTTCAGAAACCTGAATCCGTGAAACTCAATTGTAACTTATATTAAATATACAGTAATGATGCGTTATTTTATACATTTTCGCTAATTTGGGTGCT
>CACZPV010000226.1 GCA_902783065.1 uncultured Ruminococcus sp. | reverse complement strand
CTTCATTTTCATATTCGCTGAACGGTTTTGTCAGTGTTTTATCCAACATCTGAAGCTTTTCTATCAGGAAGGAGTTTACAGACTCCTGATTCAGCAGATAAACATTTACATCAGACTCCCTTCTCATATAACGTCCCATATCATTTGGAGCCTTATTACCTATATACAATGTTTCAGAAGAATTATCGCTGAATGTTATTTTAACAGTAGAAGCCGGCTTGTCAAGACCATATTCGGCATATTTTTTTCCTGTTTTATCAACAAGCTGCAATGCCGTGACATAGGAACAATAATATGCAAGTGCATCTGTACAATCCTTATTAAGTTCAAAATCTTCCATTCCCTGCATAGTATATCGTGTATTGATGCTTATAGCAGAAACCTCAGGCTTTATGACATTGGAGGATTTTTCTTCCGATTCCACAGACTCTTCCTGTGCGGCATTTTCTGCGGAAATCTCCTCAGCCATTTTTGTATAATCATAGCCAATAAGTTTATATTCACCGCCGCTGTTTTTAACAGTAATTTCCTCCGCTTTGAGTTTTGTTTTATCATATATCAGTATATCCATTGAATCAGTAGAGGTAATCGTATTCTCTGTCTGAGGAATACTCATAACAGCAAACATCACGCCGATCAGTGCTGCCAATACAACCGAAATAATGATAATCACGGTAATATTTTTTTTCATAACAATCACATCACTTTCTGCGTCTTATGATAAATACTGTTATTCCGGCTCCGAGGATTGCTAACGGAATAAAGGCATACATTACCATTCCTACCAGTACAGATGTTTGTCTGCTGATATTCTGAAGGGAATATTCTGTAATTACTTTATTATCCAGATTAACGGTATTATTCTGTCTGTGGTTCAGATTTGCCATAATGTTAAGCATATATTCCTGATTAGCAAACTGAGACTTCATTACCGTTTCACTCCACATATCCGCAGAACCGCTGACAATCAGCTTAGACTGCGCTTTGTCATCACCGGAAATGCCCTGCATCATAATATTAACATTTCCGATAATATAATCCTGTGGATTCCAGTCGCTGGTTGCATCAAAGGGACAGATACCGGAACTTGCCGAATAGCAGATCAATGGTGTTGCAGCCTTTTCACTCAGGGAAGTAACCGCTCTGGCATTGTTTGCCAGTACAGTCTGATTGTTTTCAAGAATATTGTCTGTGAACAACTTAGAAACAAACGAAGCCGCAATATAACCGTATGCACTGTAAGAACTTACGGTATTCAGTTGTCTGCTGGTATCCATGTCAAATGCAAGACCGTCACTGATTGCCATGCCGTAATCTTTAAGAAGTGCCGTTATATTCGGACAATCCACCTTGCTGCTGCATGCAACATAGATCATACTTTTAGAGTAATTTCCCTCATTATAAAGGAAACTGCGCAGTTTTTCTGCTGCTCCCTCACTATAATCCTTTGTCGGTGCAAATGCGATGACGGTATTGATATTCTCCGGAATATCAGCTTTTTCAATTTCCATCTCGGTCACATTATAGTTGTTGGCAGAAAGCACTTTAACGAGATAGGAATAATCTTCCTCTGTATTATCGGTCAGCAGAATAACCTTATCAGATCTTTCACTGGTAACCTTGACAATTGACGTATCTATGGCTGACTCTGCCTTCGAAGAAGAAATATACTGATATTGTTCATCCATAAATTCAAAATTGTACATATCTTCCTTGCGCAGAACATTGTATTTATCTCCGCATTTAATAATCACATCACTGGTTGTCAGATTATCGTCGGCGTAATTATTAAGGAAATTCGGATTGGACACAATATTGATAAACTCAACCGAAACCAGTCCTTCAGAATCCTTTGACATTTTATCCACAAGAAACAGAGTCTGCTTATAATACTCATCCAATGAAGAATATGTGTTTCTGTCAGTCAAAAAGGTAATACTTACCTTTTGTTTAACACCCTTGATAATTTTTTCGGTTGCATCTGACAGCTGATAGGTGCCGTTGCTGGTAATATCAACCGTAAGAGATGAAAAGCGATCCGTAAGAACATATGCTATCACATTAAGAACTATTACAGCTGCCAGTACCAGTGCTGTAATAACGATCGAGGTGATCCTGAATTTATTTTTTCCTGACATGGTCTTTTCAGTCTGATTAGTTTTTTCTGACTTAACTTCCTCAGAAACATCTGCTGAATCCTCAGATGCTTCTTCGGCAGTTGTTTTTATATCTTTTTCTGACATTGTTTTCCCTCCTTACGCCCATCTTCTTCTCTCGATCACTCTGTCAGTCAGGAAAAGAAACAGACAGGTCACAGTGACAAAGAAAATAACATCGGAAAGTGATATTATTCCCAATGAGAAATCATTATATCTGCTCTGAAACGACACGGCATTAATTACCGCTGTCAGCCAATCCTGATGCACTGTTACACCCACAATGTCGATAAGGCTTAACAGGACATTGACTGCAAATGACACGATTGCTGCCACAATCGAGCTTTCTGTCAGTGATGAAATGAATATCCCGATGGTAAGCAAAGAAGATCCAAGAATGATAAGTCCGAAAATATTTCCGATAATAACGCTCCAGTCAGGCTGTGCCATTAAGGAAAGTGAAACACCTTCTATCACAAAAGCAAGCAGACACAAAGCAAACAACGAAAGTGACGATAAAAATTTAGCTATAACAATCGATGGTATCTCCACCGGAGCAGTCATCCATGCCTGATCAGTTTTATTCTTACGATCATCCGAAAACGTTCTCATGGTAATCAGCGGAATCACAAACAAAACAATAAAAAACATACTCTGAAATACTGTTGACATATTTGTCGTACCCATATAAAGACATTGTACATAAAAGAAAATACCGCTGAAAAACATAAATGAAGCAAGCACCGCATATCCTACGGGCGAGTTGAAATAAGAAACAAAATCCCTTTTATAAATTGCTGACATCAGCAGTCGCCTCCTTAGTATCATTTTTTCCCGTAATGATTCTCAGGTAAGTATCCTCCAGTGAAAGCTCTACGGGACTTATCTGCAGAATATTGAAATCTGTTTTGGCAAATGCGCGGAAAATCAGTCTTCTGACATCCCTCCTGCTGTCAACGGTAAATTCACAGCAGCCTTTTTCAGGTTCACCAAGATCCGTCACCTTTACCACTCCGTCAATTTTCTGAAGCAGTGACATTACCTGCTGTCTTCTGCCTTCAACAATAACACTTAGCTTTTCGGATGCCGCACCGGTGCCTGTCAGTGATGTTTTGAGTTCATCAGCAACAATCCTGCCGTTATTGATAATCAGAATCTTATCACACACTGCCTGTACCTCCGAAAGTAAATGTGAGGAGAGAATAATGGTGTGTTTTTTCCCCAGATCACGTATCAGCCGTCTGATTTCGATAATCTGCTGAGGATCAAGTCCTACTGTCGGCTCATCCAGAATCAACACCGGAGGGTCACCGAGGAGTGCCTGTGCAAATCCTACACGCTGACGATAACCTTTTGAAAGATTTTTTATAATTCTATCCTTAACATCCGAAATCTTCACCTTATCACAGACAGAATTAATATGCTCCTTCATCGGAAGCCTGATTTTTTTCAGTCTGAACATAAATTCCAGATATTTTACCACCGTCATATCATTATAAAGCGGCGGTATTTCGGGCAGATAGCCAATTTTCTTTTTTGCTGCTGTCGGGTTTTCCAGAATATTGATCCCATCAATTTCCACTGTTCCTGCATCACTCGAAAGATATCCGGTAATAATATTCATTGTAGTGGATTTTCCCGCTCCGTTAGGCCCGAGAAAACCAAGAATTTCGCCCTCATTCAATGAAAAGCTGACATCATCAAGTGCTTTGTTTTTAACATAAAACTTCGTCAGATTTCTGACCTTAATCATTCCTATTCCTCACTTTCTGTGTTTGGGGTGTGGAGTGCGGGTGTCAGGTGGACACCGCTGCGAAACAGCAGCACCGACCGAGCCGTCAGGCAAGACACTAAGCCCTCGCAGAACCACTTCCGGATTCGTTCGAAAATTAAAATGCTATTTATTCAGTGTTTCCCTAAATATCTATTTCAAGGATAACAGGACAATGATCGCTGCCATATATATCAGATAAAATATCTGCATTCTGAATCCTGCCGGCAATACGGTCGGATACTATGAAATAGTCAATACGCCATCCTGCATTGTTTTTTCTGGCATTAAAGCGATATGACCACCAGCTGTAACGACCCTCTTCATCCGGATGCAGGTAACGGAAGCTGTCTGTAAAACCGCTGTCCAGAAGCTCAGATATCTTTCCTCTTTCCTGATCAGAAAAACCTGCGTTTCCCCGGTTAGTTTTGGGATTTTTCAGATCAATCTCATTATGCGCTACATTCAGATCACCGCAATAGATTACCGGTTTTTCCCTGTCGAGCTTCATAAGATAATCTCTCAGATCAGTTTCCCACTGCATACGGTAGTCAATCCGAAGCAATCCGTCCTTGGCATTCGGTGTATATACATTAACAAGATAAAAGCTGTCCATATCCACTGTAATCATTCTGCCTTCATGACTGTGTTCCTCGATATCCATGCCATTAAGAATCACGTGCTCAGGAGTATGAGGTGTAAATACGGCTGTACCCGAATAACCTTTTTTTTCGGCACTGTTAAAATATTTATGGTAACCCTCCAGCGGAACTTCCGCCTGACCCTCCTGCATTTTTGTTTCCTGCAGGCACATAAAATCAGGTTTCAGTTCATTAACAACATCAATAAAGCCCTTCTGCATACATGCCCTCAGACCATTGACGTTCCATGAAACAAATTTCATATCAATGCGTCCTTTCCCGATGGTTTTATACTATAAAATCTGCGCTGTCGCATAAAATTATTTGTATATGATTATACATTATACCACAAATTACCCCTCATAAGCAAGCAAAACGAAATATTATATAAAATG
>CACZPV010000225.1 GCA_902783065.1 uncultured Ruminococcus sp. | reverse complement strand
TAAACGTAAAAACAAACCTGTAGTAAAAAGTTTATGTAGTATTGCCGACCCAAATGCGCCTGTTAATTATGTAGAAGCTTATAAAATGCTTTGTACCAATATTGAATTTTTGAGTGCAACACAGAAATGTAAAAATATAATGATAACTTCTACTCTTGCCAATGAGGGAAAAACTAATATATCAATTAACCTTGCACTGACACTCTCCGGCTATAATAAGAGTGTATGTCTTGTTGAATGTGACCTGAGAAAGCCGGCAATCCACAGGTATATTGACTCCAAAAGAAATTCCTACGGTCTGACTAATGTTCTGAAAGGACAGGTAGATATAGGCAGTGTTCTTCACAAGGTAAGCGGTACAAAGATGAGTATTCTTCTTGCCGGTTCTATTCCGCCAAATCCATCGGAGCTTCTTTCAAGTTCAAATATGAAAGCACTTGTTGATGAACTCGAAACAAAATTTGATTATGTAATTTACGATACTCCCCCTGTTTTTCTTGTTACGGATGCAGTGGCACTCGGAAAATATATGGACGGTGCGGTATTCGTTATCAAGCATAATTTTACAGATAAGAATGTTGTTATACAGGCAAAGAAAAATCTCGAAGCCGGTGGTGTAAAGATTTTAGGTGCAATCTACAGTACCTATAATGCTAAACAGGCAAGTTCTTATTCTAAGTACTCCAATTATTATTATTATGAGTATTATTCCACTGATTCAGAAAAAGGACGCTCACAGCCTAAGAGCCGCAGAGCAAGACATTCCCGTTCTGATGAAGATGATGATGTAGAGATTTAATAATTCCCCTGCTTGACCGTGTAAGTTGAGCAGGGGAATTATCTATATGTTATTAAAATGAGTATTAGTCGGAAAGTTCTCTTTTGGGGAGAAATTTTACGATGTATAATGTATATGCGATACTTAATACTATACAGATAGCGGCGATCAGAATATGAGCAGCATCTTCACTGCCGAGAGCATTTACCAGATAGGCGGAGTTTGAAATTGCTGAAACGGAATTATTTAATGCGTGAAATACGATGCAGGCTATAAGACTGCCGGTACGAACGAAAATAAATACAAGCATGAAGCCAACTGCAACAGCGAAGACTATCTGAATAACACTTTTCAAAATGTCATATCCGTTGAGAAGATTTACAACATGACCTATACCGAATGTGACAGAGGAAATTATGATAGCCTCTTTCAGGTTATCCTTTGCAATACCTTTGAAAAGGAACCCCCGGAATATTATCTCTTCAAGGAATCCGACAAAAATCATCATTAATGTGCGCATTACAAGTTCCATAATACTTAATTCTGTTCCGATACCAAAAAATGCTCCCATGAAGGCAATCAGCACTAAAGGAACGTAAAACAGCATCTTGGGAGCAGATACATCAGATCTGCACAGACCGATATGTTTCATCAGCTTATTCTTTCCGGCAAACACAATGATGACCACTGAAAAAAAAAGGTTGAATGCAGTTTCGGCTACAAACTTAATTCCGATTACATCAGAAACTCTCTGCATAAGGCTTGAGCCTACAACATAAATTACTATCAATACTATTGCGAAAGTAAGCTCATTTTTTTCGAATATTTTTTTCATAATTTTTTCCTCCTAAATTTTTATTGACCGTACAGTTTTTTATTTATCCGACGGTTATAGTATAACATATTGATCCGATAATAACAATGCTTCGGAGGGTAAGATGCAAAAAACAGCATAAAGATGCACAATCCGGGCACTTTTCCTTAACACCCTTACAACCGCCGCTGCCAGCGTGACGCCCGGCGAGCCGCCGGACCCTTAATAATACCCGCAACCATTCAGATTTAATCTTTTTCATCAGTCGTCTGTTTTTGTTGATTCAGTATAGAACTGATTTAATAAAATTTCAGTTTTTTTAGGAAGGGGGCTGGGGGGAAGTGTGCCAAAGGGTTTCCCAAAGAGTAAACACGGCAGCTCGCTGGCTCGCCGGTATAAGAAAATCAATATATAC
>CACZPV010000224.1 GCA_902783065.1 uncultured Ruminococcus sp. | reverse complement strand
GCTGTCGGTTTAATACCCACAGCTATTTAGATTCAAATATTATCACAGTCGTCTACTATTGTTGATTCATGACAAGTTGAATTATTACGATTAAAGTTTCAGTTTTTTTAGGAAAGGGGTCTGGGGGATAACCCTTTGTTTTCAAACAAAGGGTTTCCCCCAGTGAAATGCGTTTTAGCTGTAGATCGGGATTAATTGACCGGAATTGCTTCTCCGCTGCGAAGTGCGTAAATATAACATTCTTTTACAGGTTTGTCAAACAGCTTTTCAGCTGCGGCTTTGTAAAGCTTAAGCTGTATACCGTACATTTCTGTAAGCTGAGCAGCTGTTTTTCCACGGTCGGTTTTGTAATCGGTAATAACAATGCCGTCGTTCTCCTCCCATAGCAGATCAATGGATCCTTGCAGAATGGATTGAGTAACGGAAGGTGTTTGTTTCAGCTTTTCTTTGAGAAGTGCATCTCCGGCAGCAGCCATTTCTGACGGAATCCGCACCGTAAAGCGGTATTCACATTGTACATTCTCAGATTTGAGGATTCTTTGAAACAGGGGAGAGAGAACAAAAGCTTTAATATCTTGGTCAATAATAAGCTCTGCCTGTTCGGGTGGTATCAGACCTTTACGGATTAGTTCCTGCTTAGCGTTTTCAAAGCTGCCGGTTTCAATTATTTCTTTGTAAACAGCGTGAAAATCCATGTGCTGCAAAAAGGCATGAGTTGCCGTTCCTCTCTGTGTGGGTGATATCTTGTCCGATTTGATAAAATCAGGTGTCATACGTGCAGTATTTTCGGGATCAATTCCTTTATGTGCAAGCGTGGATGCCGTGACTTTTGACGGAATCAGAGTGCTGATATCATTATTTGTACCATTTGCAAAAATTGTTTTTAGTTTTTCGATAAGCGCATCTGACGGAGATTCCGGTACAGTTGTGTCTGTACTGTTTTCAATTTTTTCAAGCTGTGGAACATAACGGAATCCGATTTCAGGTGACTGAATAACTGTCAGTGGAATTTGTTCTTCTGCTTGTCTGCGGAGCAGCGAAATTTTGTCACTGACCAGAAGGCACATGGTGATCCAGTCGGAATAGTTTTTGCAGGACATAACTTCGTATGGAATCATTCTATTTTCCTCAGTCAGCTGACATTTTTTAGCAAGTCCTTGTATACGCTTGCGGTATTTTTCGCTGACGGTGAGTTTTTCTCCGGATTCATCGGTAATAATAATTTTTTCTCCGCCGGCAGGAGTGGTGGAAAGAATGATCAGTTTCTCCTTTGCTCTTGTCATAGCAACATAAAGTACACGAAGCTGTTCGCTTTTTTCCTCACCGGCATTGGCAGCATTGACAGCAGTGTACTGGACAGTATTGCAGGGAATATAATTCTCCGGATCCAATGCCCTCAGACCGATGCCAAAAGTTGGATGATAATTTATTCTGGGTGCCATGGGAGATTTGCTTGTCGCTGTACCTGCAAGAATACATATTGGAAATTCAAGTCCTTTAGAATGATGTATTGTCATAATTCTTACAGCATTAGCAGGAACATTGTCTGATACTTTAATGCCGCTTCCTGATTCTTCAAGATATCTGATATGTCGGACAAAACCTGTCAGACCTCCCGAATTTCCGCTTTCATAATCTGCGGCAAACTGTACAAAACGTCTTAGATTGCGGACACGCTGCTGACCGCCCCTCATTGCGCCTACAGCGCATAAAAAACCGGTTTTTTCATAAAATTCCGACAGCAATCTGTCACATGGCATGGTTACTGCACAGGTGCGGAAGTATCGCATGGTGTCAATGAAACGTCGGCATTTCAGCGCAAGAGAATCATTTTCATCAGCCTTAGCACGTAATTTTTTATAGAATCTTTTTCCGGGCTGTTCTTTGAGTGCAGCAAGTTCATCGGGTGTAAATCCGGATACAGGACAGAGCAGCGCTGCCGTAAGGTCAATATCGGAAAGCGGATTATTCAGTGATTTCAGCCATGCTGCGGCTGCCCTGACCTCATAGCGTTCAAGCAGGTCAATTTCGGTATCGGTGCAGGCAGGGATTCCGGCATTTTCAAGTTCTTCAGCATAGATATTGGCTTTATTCTTTACTGCACGCAAAAGTATGCAGAAATCACCGTAAACCGCTTTACGCAGCTTGCCTGATTCTGTTACCTGTACACCATTTTCTGTCATCTGACTTATCAGTCTGGCGCAGTAGACTGCTACGGCTCGGTTGCTGTTTTCGATAGAAGTGTCATCTTCATAGGCAGGATCGGAAATACTGTTTTCGTCCGTGTCTTGCTTGTCATATTCGATAAAGTGTACTTCTGTATCCGGTGTGCTTTCATCTTTATCAGGATAAATTGCTCCTGCTGTCAGCCGCTGGGTTTCATCATATTCTATTTCTCCGGCATCCTCCGACATCAGCAGACCGAATACATAGTTAACGCTGTCAATAATTCCGCTTCGGCTGCGGAAATTTTTATCCAGAACAATCAGTGCCGGAAACTGTGGATTTGTTTCATCATAAATTTTGCCGGCAGCACATCGCTTTTTGAATAGTTCAGGCTGTGCATCACGAAAACGGTAGATACTCTGCTTGACATCTCCGACAACAAACAGGTTTGTTTCGTTTCGGGAAATCGCCTTGAAGATGCTTTCCTGAATATCGTTGGTATCCTGATATTCGTCTACCATTATTTCTTCATAGTGGAGTGACAATTCGGCAGCAAAGTCTGTCCGGCGGTATGTTCCGCTTTGTTCGTCTTTTTCGTACAGAAGTTCAAGCATAAGCCGTTCCAGATCATGAAAATCAAGTATTCCTTTTTCGTTTTTAGCAGAGAAAAATTTGTCATCAAACTCTTCCAGAAGATTTTTCAGACAAATGATTACCGGAAGAATTTTTTTATTGGAGCTGCGGTATTCCTCATTGCTGAAAACAGCATATTCGCTCATGTTTTTCTCAACGATTTCCGCAAAGGAGCTGAGCAGTGCAGCTGCATTTTTCAAATTCTGATCCTTAGCTGCACCGAAACGTATGTTGACTTTTTTGAATCCGCTTATGATATCGGCAGCGGCAGAAATATCAAGTTCATCTTCGGAATAGAGATCTTCAAGATTTTCAAGCAGATATTCATAGCTTTCATAAGCATCTAAAGCGCTTTCATACATTTTCTTTTTAGTCAGGCTGTACTGAGTACCGATATCACTTCTGTAAATTTGTGCCTGATCAAAAACGCTGCGAAGTTTTCGTATGTAGGTATCCAGACGCCGCATAAGATAGCGTGCACAGTCACTGTCGTTAATATTTCCGTTTGGGTCATATCGGCTGATGCAATTGTTCATCCATTGTTCAGGAAATGTATGGGAACTGTATTGATCATAAGCGCCAAGCAGCTGCTGTTCCAGATCGCTGTCCAGTTTGCGGTCAGT
>CACZPV010000223.1 GCA_902783065.1 uncultured Ruminococcus sp. | reverse complement strand
GTTTAAGGTCAAGTAGTTTGCCACCGGCGCTGGTGAGCCGCATGCATTTTCCTGGGGGAAACCCTTTGTTTTCAAACAAAGGGTCCTCCCCCAGCCCCCTTTCCTAAAAAAACTGAAACTATAGTAAACTCCTTTGTTCGATCATTGGAATGTTGTAAGATACCAAGTCTTCATATAATAGTTCTTTCTCTCCGTAATAAACAGCTGATATGAAAGCTATTTTGCGGTTTCAAGCCGGAAAAAAAGTCCTTCCATCAACTTCACGGATTCAGGTTTAAATGTAGGTTTTAACATCGTGCATTATATTGACTTCATTTCTGAAAAGTAGTATGATAATAGTATAATTGCGAGTAAAATGTATTTGTTTTCAAAAGCATATGCTGTATCAGAATATAAAAACCGTATGGATAAAGGAATTTCAGGCTTTTATAATCAGCTATACTTAGAGAATAAAAGGAGAAGGGAACATGAATATTTTTCAGTCAAGAAGAGTTGTTGTCAAGGTTGGTACCTCTACGCTGACCTATGAGAATGGCAATGTCAATTTAAGAAACCTGGAAAAGCTATGTAAAGTACTAAGTGATCTGCATAACAGCGGTAAACAAATTATTCTTGTGAGTTCCGGAGCTATCGGAGTGGGTGTCGGAAAACTCGGTATTAAACATCGTCCCACTGAAACAAAGGAAAAACAGGCACTTGCTGCTGTTGGTCAGTGTGAACTTATGTTTCTGTACGATAAGTTTTTCGGAGAATATAATAATTCTGTGGCGCAGATTCTGCTGACAAAGGATATTGTTCTGAATGAACTTTCTAAACAGAATGTTGTTAATACTTTTCAGACACTTCTGGAAATGGGAATTATTCCTATTGTCAATGAAAACGATACGGTAGCTACTGATGAATTGATTGGTGCAAATTTTGGTGATAACGATAATCTTTCGGCAATCGTTGCTGATCTTGTGGGAGCAGATCTTCTTGTTATTCTTACTGATATCGACGGGCTTTATGAAACTGATCCAAGAAAAGATCCGACTGCTAAAAAGATTGATATTGTTAATTTTATTGATGATCATATACGGGATATTGCAGGAGGCTCCGGCAGCAACAGGGGTACAGGCGGTATGTCAACAAAGATTACAGCGGCGGCAGCTGCTGCGAGTGCCGGAATAAGTACCTGTGTTATGAGCGGTGAGGATCCTTCCAATATTTACAAGCTTCTTGAAGGAAAGCAAATTGGTACATTGTTTATGGCAGAAGAAGGAAAAATATAAATTGCAGGTCTTTTGGGGTTTGCAGGAGCAAAGCATAAAAATTGTAAAATGGCGGCACAAAACACGCTGCGAAATTAAAAAAACATTCGTTTTCGACGCAAAAGCTACGAAAATGACGGATTACATCGGAGAAAAATTGTAAAACACATGATATCAAAAACCGCATGGGAAAAGCTATTTCATACTTTTACAATTGACTGATTAAAAATATGTAACGGAGGTCAGAATTATGACAGTGATTGAACAAATGGGTGCAGCAGCAAAAACTGCTGCGAGAACGCTTGCTACAGCCGGCGAAAAGAAAAATGAAGCGCTTTGTGCGATTGCCAGAGCACTTGTTGAAAATGCAGATGAAATTATTAAAGCTAACTGTATTGATCTGGAGAACGGAAAAAATAATGGTCTTTCGTCTTCATTGCTTGACAGACTTATGCTTGATAAAAAAAGAATCGATGGTATCGCTCAGGGAGTACTTGAGGTTGCGGCACTACCTGATCCGATAGGTAATGTGATTTCGGGCGGCGTGCGTCCGAATGGACTGAAAATTACAAAGGTGCGTGTTCCGCTGGGAGTAATCGGTATTATTTTCGAAGCTCGTCCGAATGTAACCGCAGATGCGGCAGTATTGTGTCTGAAAAGCGGAAATGCTGTAATTCTCAGAGGCGGTAAGGAAGCGATAAACTCCAATAAATGTATTGCTGATATTATGCGTGACGCTGTGGAAAGCGTGGGACTGGACAGAAATTCCATTCAGCTGATTGAGGATACATCCCGTGCTTCTTCTACGGAATTGATGGGACTGACTGATTATCTTGATGTTTTGATACCGAGAGGCGGTAAAGGACTGATTCGTGCTGTAGTGGAAAATGCAAAGGTACCCGTTATTGAAACCGGTGCGGGTAACTGTCATGTTTATGTGGATGAAAAAGCAGATATTAATATGGCAGCAGATATTATTTATAATGCAAAAACTTCACGTCCTTCAGTTTGTAATGCGATTGAAACTATTCTTGTCCATGAAAATATCGCTGAAAAAGCACTTCCGGTCATTAAGTCAAGACTGGATGAAAAGCAGGTTGAACTCAGAGGCTGTGAAAAAACAGCTGCTATACTTGGCGAATGTATTATTCCTGCGGCTGAAAGCGACTGGGAAACAGAATACGGTGATTATATCCTTGCTGTAAAGGTAGTATCTTCATTTGATGAGGCTGTTGCCCATATTTCCGAATACTCGAGCGGTCACAGCGAATGTATCATTACTGAGGATTACAAAACCGCAAAAAGATTCACCGAAGTAATAGATGCAGCAGCAGTTTATGTTAATGCATCTACCCGTTTTACGGACGGCGGCATGTTTGGTCTGGGTGCCGAAATCGGTATTTCTACACAAAAGCTTCATGCAAGAGGTCCTATGGGACTAAACGAGCTTACTTCAATGAAATTTGTGATTGAGGGAGAAGGACAGGTAAGAGTATAACTGGTGTGGATTCTATCGGTTAAAAAATGTTCACTCTATTATAGTGTCGGCACTCCCTGATCAGATGATCATTTGACATTGTATGAATTATATTACATCAACAGATATAAAAGAGCAAGCAGCAGACTATGGTCACCGCCTTCGTCCATCAGCAGGATTATCAGGGCAAGGATGATCGTTCTGTCCTTGTCTTTCATCAGTGATGCGATAAGGCTGTCTTTGGGTCTTGCCCTGTCAGCTGCATGGGGTGCGGCTGACTGTTCTTTTTCCGGCATTTTTGCAGGAGGAACTTCGGACGAAGGAGCTGGCTGTGCCTTTGCCTGATATTCGTTCACGATTTTTTGTGCCTCATTTTTCATACGTTCTAATTCCTGTTCGTCCAAAGTTATCACCTCCGTTATTGTTGGCTGCATGCGGGTTAATTCTGAAACAGTCCCTCTTTGAGAAGCGGCAGCATACGCATCAGTCCGAGCAGACGAATAGAGCCGTCTATTCTGCTTCTTCTTTTTTCGCTGAGAAAAGGACGCAGGGCATTCAGAAGTCTTGTATTATCATTTTCTTCGTTCATAGAAGAAATTAAAGGTGCAAATTTCATTATCATACCGAGCATATCAGGTGACAGTCCTCCCAGTAAATTGGGCTGTGTCTGCAGGGAAGGGGCAGCAGAAGGAACAGATTGCGCGGCAGCAGGGGGCGGTTCCTTAGAGCCGTTTATTCCGAGCATGCCGCTGAGAGATTTGATCTGTTCCATCATGGATGGGTCAGACAGAATCTCGCCGATTTTTTGCGAAAGATCATCCATTGTGATTTTCTCCCATCAGTTTTTTCAGCAAAGCCTGCGCCTGAGGTGTCTGTAGAATTTGCTGAGTTTTATTCTGGTCGGCAAGTATATTCTGTACCTGTTTCTGCTGTTCGGGTGAAAGTCCTGCAAAAAGTTTTTCTGTGCTTTTCTGATCCATTTTTATCCCTCCTTTATGAATTATTAATTTAGCTAATTGTAAAAGTCTGAAATTCCTTTACAGATGCGTTTTTTGATATCATGTGTTTTACAATTTTTCTCCGCTGTAATCCGTCATTTTCGTAGCTTTTGCGTTGAAAACGACTGCTTTTTGACTTTATGAGCGGGGTTTGTGCCGCCTGCGGCGGCACAAACTCTCGCCTTTTTACAATCGGCTGGAACTATTAAGTTTAGTCAATTGTAAAATTCAGAAAATCTTTTGTTGTCATAAACCGTACAGAATCAATGACGTAGGTTACGACTATTACATATTATGCAGAATATAAAATTTTATGTACAAAGGTGATTATATGAAAATATTGGTTTTTTCCGACAGTCACGGTGATTCTGAGTCTATGAAAAGGGTTATCAGAAAGCACCGCCGTGCAGAAGTAATCATTTTCTGCGGCGATGGTGCCAGGGAGTTTTCTGAGCTGAGAGTATTATATCCTGATAAGGCATTTTACGGAGTGACAGGAAACTGCGACTGGTATTCAGATCTTCCGACATATCAGGAAATAGAACTGTGCGGAAAACGGATTTTTCTGACTCACGGGCACCTTTTTGATGTAAAAAATGGTCTTTCCAGAATCATAGATATGGGTCGTTCCAATGGTTTTGATATTCTGCTGTTCGGACATACACACAGACAGCTTACTTCAGCAGAGGGTGCTATGCTGATAATGAATCCCGGCTCGATCGGATGCGAGGGGGAATACGGTATTATAGAAATTGATGAAAAAACCGGTATGGTGACGGCTGCCGAATATCCGCACAGCGATATGCCTGCGCTCAAAATGAATACAATTAACGGATGAATGATCAAAAAAAGCGGAGAACCGAATGGCTCTCCGCTTTTTTGCGATTTAATTCAGATTTAATTCATTTATTATCTTCTGATTCTGTTATAAATTTCTTTGCGAGATTCATAACCTCTTTTCTCTGTTTGGGAGAAAGGTTACGTACAACAAACAGAAGTTCTACTTCATATTTTGTCGTCGCATGGGTGCGGTATTTAAGACTGTCTTCATCTGCCGGACCCGAGTGAATTTCTGCTACTGCAGCTTCCAATTCTTCTTCAACACCCTGCAAAAGCTGTGTATAATTGATATTATATACCTTTGCAATCTTGATCAGAGTGTTAATATCAGGTTTTGTTTTTCCGGTTTCATAGTAAGTGTAAGTAGAACGCTCAATTTTAAGTCTGTCAGCAACCTGCTGCTGTGTAAGACCACATTCATGTCTGTAGTATTTGAGCCAGTAAGAAATCATACTGTACATACCAGAATACCTCCGTTCATATTGATTTATTGGTTTAGCAACCCCTATAAGTGTATTATATCACATTTTTCTAAATTAGTCACGTGCTAACAAATTGTTTCACATTTTTCTATCTTTTGAATAAATTAAAAACAGTTTTTTTAGCGAATTTACACAAATATGTGAATAATTATTATTTATAAAAGGAATTTGTTAAACCCGATATTAATGAACAGTAAAAATGTAGTTATTAATGTTAAGTTTTATTCAGTATTTTATAATTAAGAAATCACCAGACAGGTGTGCTTCTTTTGCCCATTCCACCTGCCGCTTACCACTGGAACAGAGGAGATTGTAGTGGACGGCTGCGGGCGTGCTCAGCACACCCGCAACCTAGATAATCAGTATTATAAACGGTTAATCAGCTGCTGTATTCTTTCAGAAGATCATCTGCCTCTTTTCGTGTAGCAACCTCAATGCCCTGCTGAAGTATTTTCTGGTCTTCTATGGGGAGATCACGTACCAGTGTATCTGTTGTAAACAAAACCTTTTCATCGCTTTTACGATATAGTGCAACTCTGCCTGCAAATACGGAAACAATATATCCGTCATTTGTTGGCTGTGTATTTTGTACTGACGGGGTATCTGAAAAAAGGAATCCTTTGTTTTCCATTGCTTCCGGTGATGTACCGCCAGCGTAATAGGATATAATTATGCATGAAATAAGGATGCATCCTGTGATAGCCAGTAGTTTTTTCATAATCCTGCCTCCGTTATAAATAAGTTAACAGCCGTTCAGTTTATAGCCAAAGACTGTTGTTTGTTTTTTACATTATGAAAACAAATCTGTTTTGCCTGTATCTGGTCAGATACATGAAAATATTTAAAAAAATGTTCAGCCGATAACCTATGTTTCATATAGATTGGTTAAGCAGTTTGGTGATACTGATATCTTTTGGATAAATTTACGTAATTATTCATCATAAGGATGAAAATTTTTAACAAATTCACGGTAATTGAATAAATTATTTCAATTTTAAAAAAATTTATTCCATTTTACTTATTTTATGTTATAATAGACTGTGTATAATATGTCGGAAATATACCTGAAAATAATATCTTGCTATTGGATTTGGGTATATGCCGTATTGTACGGCGAATAATAATGCGGGAGGTAACAAACGTTTATGAGAAAAACTGACATCAGTCATTATAGTGACGAAACAGCTGCCGGTTCTGCCGTTTCAGCTGGTACCGCCGTGGGGGGAGTTTTTGCTTCTTTGGGAAAATTCTTTGTAACGGTTTTGTCCATTCTGCTGATTACTGGACTCGTGGTTGCGGCATCTTTGTTTGTCTATATTATCGGTATTGCCAGTGAGCCGATCAACATTAATCTTAATAAGATCAAGCTTAGTCTGACAAGCTTTGTTTATGTCAAAAATGATGACGGGGATTACGAAAAGTATCAGGAACTCTATTCGGCAGAAAACCGTGTATGGGTAAAATTTGAGGAGATCCCAAAGCATATGATCGATGCACAGGTTGCTATTGAGGATAAGCGATTCTGGGATCATGACGGTGTGGACTGGTATCGTACTGCCGGCGCTGTTTTCACAATTGCAAGCGGTAAATCACAATTCGGCGGATCTACCATTACACAGCAGCTGATAAAGAATGTTACTAACGATAATGAGGTAAGTCTTACCCGTAAGCTCAGGGAAATATTCCGGGCACTAAAGTTGGAAGATGAATATACCAAGGATGATATTATTGAAGCATACCTTAATATCGTTAACTACGGTGCAGGCTGCCGTGGAGTGCAGTCGGCGGCGGATATTTACTTTAATAAAAGGATTCAGGATTGTTCAATAGCAGAATGTGCTGCCATTGCGGGTATTACTCAGAACCCTGTTGCACTGAATCCGCTGGATTATCCTGAAAACAATAAGGAACGCCGTGAAACCATTATTAAGGAAATGTATGAACAGGGAAAAATTACTCCTGACGAATATCAGGCGGCAATGAAGGAATCTGCCAATATGAAATTTGTCGGTTATGTTGTCGAGGATGAGGAAGACGACGAAAATGAATGGAACTGGTATATGGACAGGGTGTTCCGTGATGTGGTAAGAGATATCCAGACTGAGCTTAATGTCGGTGCCGAATATGCCGAAATGATGGTATATAATGAAGGTCTGAACATTTATTGTGCTATGGATGTCAAGGCACAGGAGGCAGCTGAGAAAAAGATTAAGGAATGGAAAACCCCGACTGATGAGTATCTTGATGTCGGTTATGAAATGATGGATTTTGAGGGCCGTGTGCTTGCAACGGTGGGAAGCCGTTTTGAAAAGGACGGACGGCTGCTTTGGGATAATGTAACCCAGTCTGTTTTGCAGCCCGGTTCAACCATTAAACCGGTGTCCTCATATGTACTTGCGCTTGACAAGAAAGAAATAAATTATTCTTCCTTGATTGCGGATAAGCCTGTGTCCGACTGGGGTCTGGATTCCGAAGGAAGAGTTATAACCGGTCCGAATAACTGGTATGGAAAATATTACGGCAGTATTACTGTAACGAGAGCATTGAATCTGTCTTCCAATGCGGCAGCTGTTTCTGTTGTCAATATGGTTGGACTTGACGAAAGCTACCGTTTCCTGACGGAACAGCTTAATTTTAAGCATCTTGATCCTGAACATGACAGCGAAAATCTGTCCGGGCTGTCAATAGGTGGTTTCTACGGTGGTACAACTGTGGAAGAAATGACTGCATCTTATCAGATTTTTGTTAACGGCGGTTATTACTTTGAACCGTATACCTACTTTATGGTAACAGATAATGACGGCAATACTATTCTGGATAATTCTGACAGAGGTAAGCCTGATCAGATTATTTCAACCGAAACTGCAACTATCATGAACAGACTGCTTCATGATGTGGTTAATTCCGGCGGAGAAACAATCGGTTTCAGAGCAGCTGTTGAAGGTTGGGATATAATCGGTAAAACAGGTACGACGGATTCGTCCTGTGACAACTGGTTTGTCGGTGCATCACCGTATGCGTTGGCAGGAATATGGGCAGGTCATGATTCGTCAAAGCCTATCGCAGCTGATGAGGTGAATAAGGCACATTATCTATGGCGGGATATTATGGCAGAATGGCTGAAAGGAAAACCGGTCAAAAATTATGATCTGGGCGGAGATGTTGTTCAGCATAATTATGTAATTGAAGACGGCGGCCTGACAGATCTGACGCTGAAGGATGTTACGGCGGTTGGATATTATACTACTGATAATATGCCGGGAAGCTCCAGTTACGGTCAAAGAAGAATTGAAACCAGTAATTCTGAAAGCAGCTACTATTATGAGGAAGAAGAATCAGAGGAATCCGATGAAGAATCAGAGGAATCCGATGAAGAATCAGAAGATAACGAGGAAACTGAAGATCCTGATGAACCTGAAGAATCTGATGAAGAATCGGAAGATTATGAGGATTTTGAATATTCTGATCTGGAAGAACCTGAAGATCCGGAAACACCTGACGAATATTCGGAAGAAGAGGAATATAATGATCCGGGTGAGGAAGGAACCCCTGATGAGGAACAGCCGATCGATGAAGGCGGGGGCGAATAATCGACATTTAATTGTAGTAGGATGAGCTGATATTTAATATGAAGTAAATTATAAGCTGTTATTTTCCGGCATCACCATGTCATAATAAGGCAAATGCCGGAAAAACAGCGGTTCTGAATGAAGCTGATTGTAAAAAGCAGAGCTTTCGCTGCCGGCGGGAGAGGATTATACTTGAACCGAATGAATCAATTTAAATTTAATTGATTTTATTATCGTGTTTTACAATCAGAATGCTTTAATTTGAATGAAGGAGTTATTGACCAATGGTACAGGTAGCAGTAATGGGACATGGAGTTGTAGGCTCCGGTGTCGTAGAAGTTCTTGAAAATCATCGTGAAAGCATTGCTAAACGAGCAAAGGAAGAAATCAATATCAAATACATACTTGATATCAGAGAATTTCCTGACAGTCCTTATGCAGATAAGTTTACTAAGAGCTTTGATGATATTTTAAATGATGAAGAAGTAAAAGTAGTTGCGGAAGTTATGGGCGGCGTTAACCCGGCTTATGATTTTACAAAGAAGTGTCTGCTTGCAGGAAAAAGTGTGGTTACTTCCAATAAGGAATTGGTAGCTACAAAGGGTGCGGAACTTCTGGAAATAGCTAAAAATAATAATGTCAATTATCTGTTTGAAGCAAGTGTCGGCGGAGGTATTCCCATTATCAGACCGATAAGCCAGTGCCTTGCAGCAAACGAATTTGTTGAGATTGCCGGTATACTTAACGGAACTACCAATTTTATTCTTACAAAGATGATAAAAGATCAGATGTCTTTTGAGGATGCATTGAAAATGGCACAGCAGCTCGGATATGCAGAAAGGAATCCTGCGGCTGACGTTGAAGGACATGATGCCTGCAGAAAGATTGCTATTCTGGCTTCTCTTTGCTATGGAAAACATATCTATCCTGAACTTGTTCATACACAGGGTATCACTGAGATTACTCTTGCAGATGTGGCTTATGCTTCAGCGTGGGGCGGTGTCATCAAACTTATTGGTCAGGTAATGCGT
>CACZPV010000222.1 GCA_902783065.1 uncultured Ruminococcus sp. | reverse complement strand
GCGTACAGCGTCACGCTGGCAGACGACTAATGAAAATATTTTAGTTAATGTGATAGTGGGAATTGAATTGACAGCGGCGGCGTGCCGCCGCTCCGCTTTGTTTCAATTATTCAGACTTACACCCGCGTCTCAGGCTTTTGCTGTATCTGTATTGATAGAGCAAATTAAGCAAAACCACTAATTGTATTGTTTTTGATTAACAACAAACACAATATATAGTTATTGATAAAAAAATATCAATATCAAAATGCACATAAAGCTAAATTTAAATATCTTTTATTTTATAGAATTTGTACGATAATTTAGGAAAGACTATTTAAAAGGTTGACAAAATTGAAAAAGAGTTCTATATTAAATTTACAGTCTGATAAAGGATGCAGGTGATTTGGATTTAGTATATCGTTGCATTATTTTTCCTGCAGGTTTGTCGGACATGAGATAATCAGGAGAGGGGTTTCTTAATGGACATGAGAAAAGTGGAAGCATGGGAAGGCTTCGAAGGAAGAATTTGGAAAGAGGAAGTAAATGTAAGAGATTTTATACAGAAAAATTATTGTCCGTATGATGGTGATGAATCTTTCCTCACAGGACCTACGCAGGCAACCAATACACTCTGGGCTAAAGTTCAGGAACTTCAGAAAGAAGAAAGAGCAAAAGGCGGCGTTCTGGATATGGAAACAAAAGTAGTTTCCGGACTTACATCTTATGGCGCAGGATATATTGATGAAGATAATAAATCTCTTGAAAAGGTAGTAGGTTTGCAGACAGATAAACCACTTAAAAGAGCATTTATGCCTTTCGGCGGTATAAAGATGGCAGAACAGGCATGTGAAACCTATGGTTATACTCCTGATGCTGATCTTCATAAGATTTTTACAGAATATGTTACAACTCATAATCAGGGAGTGTTTGATGCTTATACACCGGAAATGAAGGCAGTTCGCCACAATAGAATTATTACAGGACTTCCGGATACCTATGGCAGAGGCAGGATTGTAGGTGACTATCGCCGTGTGGCACTTTATGGTATAGATTATCTTATTGAGCAAAAGAAGAAAGATTATGCTAACTGCGGAGACGGTGTTATGACAGATGAGGTGATAAGACTTCGTGAAGAAATCACCAAGCAGATCAGAGCACTTAACGGGATGAAAGAAATGGCAAAAATTTATGGATATGACATTTCTTCTCCTGCAAAGAACGCAAGAGAAGCTGTACAGTGGGTTTATTTTGGTTACCTTGCAGCAATCAAGACCCAAAACGGCGCAGCTATGTCCGTGGGTCGTGTATCTACTTTCCTTGATATTTATATTCAGAGAGATATCGACAGAGGAATACTTACAGAAGAAGATGCTCAGGAACTGATTGATCATCTGGTTATGAAATTCAGAATTGTAAAGTTTGCCCGTATTCCTTCTTATAACCAGCTTTTCTCCGGTGATCCTGTCTGGGCAACGCTTGAAGTTGCAGGTATCGGTGTTGACGGCCGTTCCATGGTTACAAAGAACGATTTTCGTTTTCTCCATACGCTTGAAAATATGGGACCGTCTCCTGAGCCGAATCTGACGGTACTTTATTCATCTCATCTTCCTGAGAAATTTAAGAAATATGCTTCTAAAATCTCCATCAATACAAGTTCTGTTCAGTATGAGAACGATGATGTTATGAAGCCTGTATGGGGAGATGATTACTCCATCTGCTGCTGCGTATCGGCAACACAGACTGGTAAAGAGATGCAGTTCTTTGGAGCAAGAGCAAATCTTGCCAAATGTTTGCTTTACGCAATTAACGGCGGTGTTGATGCTAAAACACGTGAACAGGTTGGTCCGATGATAAGACCTATTACGTCTGAATATCTTGACTATAATGAAGTGCTTCAGAAGTATGATATTATGATGGACTGGCTTGCAGGTGTTTATGTCAACGCTCTGAATCTTATTCATTATATGCATGATAAATATTTCTACGAAGCTGCTGAAATGGCTCTGATTGATACTGATGTACGGCGCACGTTTGCAACCGGTATTGCAGGGTTCTCCCATGTTGTAGATTCACTCAGCGCAATCAAATATGCAAAGGTAAGAACCGAAAGAGATGCTGATGGTATTGTTGTTCACTTTATTACAGAAGGTGACTTCCCACGCTATGGTAATGATGACGACAGGGCGGATGATATTGCTGTATGGCTTCTCAAAACATTTCTTGATAAAATTAAGAAACGTCATACCTACAGACATTCCGAACCGACAACATCTATTCTTACAATTACGTCTAATGTGGTATACGGAAAAGCAACGGCAGATATGCCCGATGGCAGAAAAGCAGGAGCACCTCTTTCACCGGGAGCTAATCCCAGCTACGGTGCGGAAAAGAATGGTCTTCTCGCATCTCTTAATTCTGTTGCAAAGCTGCCATATCATTGGGCACTTGACGGTATTTCCAATACACAGACAATTAATCCTGATGCACTCGGTCATGAAGAACAGGAAAGAATCAATAATCTTGTTCAGGTAATGGACGGATATTTTGATCAGGGAGCACATCACCTTAATGTTAATGTTTTCGGAACAGACAAGCTGATTGATGCTATGGAACATCCGGAGAAGGAAGAATATGCAAACTTTACTATTCGTGTATCCGGTTATGCTGTTAAGTTTATCAATCTGACACGTGAACAGCAGATGGATGTTATTTCCAGAACCTGCCACTCTGTCCTTTGATAATTGCTTGATAAATATAATTAAGAAACAATTTTGCCGTCCGCTAAAAACGGACGGCAAAATAAATTTATTATAGACATATTTAAGCTGAAAAGATCAAATTCTGCTGAGATAGAATGGAGGGAACAGAATGGATGAGATTAATTATAATATAGTAGGAAATGTGCATAAACTGGAGAGCTTTGGTCTTGTAGATGGTCCTGGAGTGAGATTTGTTGTTTTTTTGGGAGGCTGTAAAATGCGTTGTCAATTCTGCCATAATCCGGATACATGGAACAGTAAAGGTGAACAGTGGACAGCACAGAAACTTTACCAGCATATTCGAAGGTATAAAAGCTACTGGAAAAATAATGGCGGAATCACTGTCAGTGGAGGAGAACCACTTTTACAAACAGAATTTGTTACAGCTTTGTTTTCGCTTGCAAAAAAGGAAAATATTCATACTGCTGTTGATACAGCAGGACAGCCATTTTGCAGGGACAAAAATTGGCTTCTGAATTTAAAAAAAATGTCAGAGGTGACTGATTTGTTTATACTCGATTTAAAAGAGATGGATCCTGAAGGACATAAGAAGCTGACAGGTGTTGATAATGCCAATATACTTGAAATGGCAGGATGGCTTTCAGACCATGGCAAAAAGCTTTGGATTCGTCATGTACTTGTACCGGGGATTACGGACAAAGAAGATGATCTGACTGCTATGTACGAATTTATAAAAACACTGAAAACTGTAGAAAAAGTAGAAATTCTTCCCTATCATACTCTTGGTACATTAAAATGGGCAGAAATAAAAAAAGCATATCCATTGGAGGGAGTACCGGTACCTACCACAGATCAAATTATAAAAGCACAGGAGCTGCTTCATACTAATGAATTCTGAAAATTATGCTGCTGTGTAAACTTAGTAAAATAAGGATGCAAAAATGAATTTTTATGCATGACACAAGGATAAGCCCTGTTTTTCGGAGCTTATCCTTTGTCAGTAAATTCAGTAATAGAATCTCAACGCTATTATTAAAAATCAGAATATAACTTTATTGTGCGGTATGATTGAATTAAAACGCATAAAGATTATATGGTATTATCAGAAATATTCTGATAATGTTTCAAGAGCACGATGGCTGCATATTGTATTTGAATGTTCATTCAGAGCAGCAGCAAAAAATTTACCTCTTGCATATCGGATACAGTATTCACTGATGATTCGGAAAAGGAGTGTTTGGCTGAATAAACGTGGTATAACAAGATAATAGAACAAGTTATCATAATAAATCATACTTTGTTTTGGTGTAGTATCGGTATTTGTGATTTGATCTGCACAGGAAATGAGAGATTCTATATTTTCAAAGAAAAAGGTATAGGTGTCGCTTCGTTCTTTAAGAAAAAATTTTTTTGCGTTTACTTTTTTTTTAATACAGATTAAAAATATGCATCCATGATCATATTTAGTGGCTTCAATTGTGATTTGTTGATTGGAAAAGCAGACTCCGGTATATTCTTCTGCTTTGGTAAGGATGTTTTTCAGGAGATATCCACTCAATATGCTGTCAGTACCTAATTTATCATAGCTGATGTGATAGTTTTCAATAAGCTCCCTATCGCATAAAGAAATCAATATTCTTGAATTGTCAATCTGCTCGATATTCATAAAATGTACCTCCGTACAAAGCGGTTTGCTGTGGACAGCTTTCATGCAAAACGTATGGAGTTTTCTCCGTAGTGTACGTTTGTGCAGCTTCTATATTACATAATATTAAAAATGAGAGGATTTTGCAATTATAAAATATTCCCAAGCGGCATGACACGGAAGCCAAAACGCATTTCCACCATACCCCCTTTATCAAAAACTAAACTTTAGTTTTTGATAATTCGACTTATCATGAACCAAGAAATCAGATGACTGATAAAACTATTTAAGCCCAAATGGTTGAAGGTATTAAAGCAACTG
Source organism: uncultured Ruminococcus sp. (assembly GCA_902783065.1). GTDB lineage: Bacteria > Bacillota > Clostridia > Oscillospirales > Acutalibacteraceae > UBA1213. The sequence goes on along the minus strand of CACZPV010000222.1, from coordinate 51 downwards.
CGGCTGCACGCCGGCGGACGACTGTAATATTGTTGAAACTGTGTTTAGCTG
>CACZPV010000221.1 GCA_902783065.1 uncultured Ruminococcus sp. | reverse complement strand
GTGACAGGATTCGAACCTGCGGCCTCTACGTCCCGAACGTAGCGCTCCACCAAGCTGAGCTACACCTCGTCTTAAATTAAGCCTTGAGCATATAACTGTCAAGGCTTAATTACTGGCTGCGGAATAGGGATTCGAACCCCAACAAACAGAGTCAGAGTCTGTCGTGCTACCGTTACACAATTCCGCAATAAATATTAAGTTTTCTCTTCCTGAGAACGATATTAATTATACCACTGTATCAATACTTTGTCAACAGTTTTTTTAAATTTTTTTATATCCATTCATCTAAATCATCATACGGATTATCGATAGTGTCAGCATATTCTTCTTCCGCTTCGGTTATAAGCTTCCTGATTGCCGGAGAGCTGACGCTGCTTTTAGCGTCAATAATATACTGAAATACCTTTTTCAGAGTAAGGTTTTCGACAATGCTGATCAGTAAATCAGTAATGTCGTAAGATTTAAAATTGATCGCGGCCATCAGATATTCTTCCAACCGGACAGCGATTTCCTGATCGAGTTCCTCATATGTATCCCACTGGCGGTATGCAAGTTCATAAAGCTGTTTTAAGGCATCGAGCGTTTTTGGTTTTTTACCGTATTCTTCCAGAAATTGTCTGAAATAAACAGCAAGCTCATCAGCTCCCAGAGAATCTGATAATGTTCTGAAATCAACGCTCATTCCTTTTTCACCATCCTTTTAAAATATCGAATAGGCAGCTTTTCTACATACTTCTATTTTACCTTATATCACTCAATTTTGCAATAGATTTTTTGGAAAAGATATAAAATTAGTTCACTATTTTCAAGAAAAAATCAGGCACTATACCATAAATTGTATACTTTTCAACCTGTGCACGAACACAAAGACATAGTTTGTTCAGCACATGAAACCATCCATTCCCCCATCCGGAGCAATGTCTTTAACTATTGTGTAGTGACATCACTGCCCGGATGGAAAGTATAGGGACGGCTGCGGGTGTGCACAGCACACCCGCAGCCTGGGTAAGAGAACCCCCGGAGTCGTTTGTTATTCATCTGACTTCACGGATTCAGGTATTATTGATAAACTTGTCATGATGCTGCAAGTTTAAAATCTTTGACAGATGCATGACCGCTGCTGTCTTTAACGTAAGTTCTTATAGTAAAGGTCCCTGCCGAACCGGGTTTAAAGGTACCTGTACCATTTTTATCGAACCTTGTCCATTGATTTACGCCATCTCGCTTATAGTAAAATTCATACGTATATGTTCCGCTTCCGCCTTCTGCTGCACCTTTTACAGTTATGGATTCGCCGACACTAAATTCGGTTTTGGTCACTGTTGTTTTATTCTCGAGTTTGGGTGCTGCTGTCAGCGTAAATTCTTTTACTTTAGCACTTCCCCAGCTATCTTTGACGTACGTTTTGATAGTAAAGCTGCCTGCTGAACCTGGTTTGAAATAGCCAATTCCATTTTTATCAAATCTTGTCCAATTGTTAACGGTACTTCTTTTATAGTAGAACTCATACGTATATGTACCGCTGCCGCCGTTTGCTGCTCCTTTTACAGTAACGGTATCACCTACATTAAAATTAAGAGCTGTCACAGTAGTTTCATTGCTGAGCAGTGCCGCATCTGAAGCTGTCAAAGAGAAGTCTTTTACTGCTGCTTTGCCGCTGCTGTCCTTCACGTATGTTCTGATTGTGAATGTACCTGCTGAACCTGGTTTAAATGTGCCGCTGCCGTTTTTGTCAAATTTTGTCCAGTTATTTACAGTGCTTCTTTTATAATAGAACTCATATGTATAGTTACCGCTGCCGCCGCTTGCTGATCCGGTGACAATAATTGATTCACCGACTTTGAAATTAGTTTTTGTTACTGTGGTTTCATTTTTTAATTCCGGATTTGCTTTTTGCCATATTGCATATAGAGTAGCATCGCTGTTCTGAGTAAATGTTCCACCCGACTGATATTGTGCTGTCTGGGCATTTGCATCTGTATTCCAACCGATAAAACGATAGTTTTCCCTTGTCGGAACAACTGAACTTAAAATCAGATCCTTGTCATATTCTTTTGTTTGATTTTCTACTGTACCGCTGCCGCCGTTAAGCATATATGTAATCAGATAAGTATATGGCTTCCATACAGCATAAAGCACAGCATCCTTATTGTCCGTATAAGTTCCTACAGGCTGATAATCTGCTTTTTCCGCATTGGCATCGGTACTCCAGCCCAAGAAGGTATAGCCTGTTCTTACGGGTACAATTGCACTCAGCGTAAGATTCTGATCGTATAATTTGGTCTGGCTGTCGATTTCGCCGCTGCCGCCGTTCATATCATAAGATACCGTATAGGTGATTCCCTTCCATACGGCATATAATGTTGCATTGCCGTTATAAGTATACGATCCGCCCGGATTGTACTGTGCAGTTGTTGCATTTTTGTTGGTATTCCAGCCTATAAATTCATATCCGGTTCTTTTAGGAACAGTGGTTGTAAGTTTAAGCTCTACATTGCTGATCTTTGTCTGGCTGTTAATAGAACCTGTTCCGCCATTCATATTATAGGACACAGTATAAGTAGTGGTTGTCCATATTGCATAAAGCTTAAGATCGCTTTCAGACTTATAAACATCTCCCGGATGATACGTAGCGGATGATGAATTTTTATTAGTATTCCAGCCTACAAAATAATAGCCGCTTCTTGAAGGAACAGTTGTTCTCAGCGTAAGATCCTGACCATAGTATTTTGTCTGATCACCTAAAGTAGTACTTCCGCCATTGGTGTCGTAAGTGACGGTAAAGGTGTTAATTTTCCAGATGGCATAAAGCTTAAGATCACTGTTGGCTGTATAGACATCACCGGGCTGGTAGGTTGCTGTAGTAGCATTTTTGTTAGTATTCCAGCCTACAAATGTATGACCTGCCCATGTCGGAACAGTAGTTCTGAGTGTTATATCAACACCGTATGTTTTGGTCTGATTGCTCAGAGAACTGGTACCGCCTACTGTATCGTAGGAAACGGTGTAAGTATCGGTTGTCCAGATCGCATAAAGCTTAAGATCACTGTTGGCTGTATAGACATCACCCGGCTGGTAAGTTGCCGTAGAAGCATTTTTGTTGGTATTCCAGCCTACAAATGTATGACCTGCCCATGTCGGAACAGTAGTTCTTAGTGTAAGATCAACTCCGTGTGTTTTTGTCTGATTGCTCAGCGAACTTGTACCGCCTACTGTATCGTAGGAAACGGTGTAAGTATCGGTTGTCC
>CACZPV010000220.1 GCA_902783065.1 uncultured Ruminococcus sp. | reverse complement strand
TAATTTTTATAATTCAAATTTACCATGAATCAGTAATAGCAGACGACTGTAATTTTGTTGAAACTATGTTTAGCTGTGGGTATTAAATCGACAGCGGCGGCACGCCGCCAGACGACTGATATAATTGTTTTAGCCTAAATGGCTGCGGGTATTAGTAAGGGTCCAGCGACAAGTATTATTTTGCGAGATAGCCTATTTTTTTCATTGCTTTATCAAGAGTACGCTGAGATATTTTAAGAGCAAATTCTGCTCCTTTACGATACTGTTCTTCAAGAAATGCTTTGTCATTGATAAGCTGATCAAAACGTTCCTGTATCGGACGGAGTTCCTCAATAACAGCTTCACCAACCGCTGTTTTGAAATCACCGTAACCTTTTCCCTCAAACTCGGCAGTAATATCGTCTGAAGTTTTTCCTGTAACAGCACTCATTATTCCAATGAGATTATTGATACCGTCTTTTCCTTCACCCACGCAGACTCTTGCCTCACTATCTGTAACGGCTCTTTTGAATTTTTTCATAATTGTATCGGGCTTGTCAAGTACAGCTACCCATGAATTAGCATTTTCATCCGATTTTGACATCTTCTTTGTCGGATCCTGAAGTGACCTTACTCTTGCACCAACTTTGGGGATATATCCATCCGGAACGGTGAAAGTATTGCCATAAACACCGTTAAAGCGTTCGGCAATATTTCTTGACAATTCCAGATGTTGTTTCTGGTCCTCACCCACAGGTACGAGGTCGGCCTTATATAATAATATATCGGCTGCCATCAAAGAAGGATAGGTAAAAAGTCCTGCATTAACATTGTCTGCGTGTTTGGCTGATTTATCCTTAAACTGCGTCATTCTGGAAAGCTCTCCGAACTGTGTATAGCAATTCAGAATCCATGCAAGCTCTGCATGAGTATGTACATGACTCTGAATAAAAAACAAACTTTTTTCAGTATCAATTCCGCAGGCAATAAGAAGCGCATATGCTTCAAGAATATTATTTCTGAACTGCTTCGGATCCTGTCTTACGGTAATTGCATGAAGATCAGCTACAGCAAAAATACAATCATATTCATCCTGTAGTTTTACCCAATTTCTGAGCGCACCCAGATAATTTCCAAGGGTAATAGTTCCGCTCGGCTGAATTGCACTAAAAATTCTTTTTTTCTTCTCTGCCTGTTTGTTTTTTATTTCTTCTGACATATTAAAGTACCTCCGATGCTAATTTTCCAAGGTTTTTTATTCCCTTTTCAAGCTGTTCATCTGTTGGTGTTGAAAAGTTAATTCTGAAAGAACTGCATTGCTGAGCCTCATCTGTCAAAAAAGCGTTTCCCGGAACAACACAGACTTTATTGAGAACAGCCTGTTTGCAAAATTCGTTCATAGAGATTTTGGAATGATCAGGCAATTTACACCATATAAACAAACCGCCCTCAATTCTTTGGTATGTGATACCCGACGGTACAAGATATTTGTCAAGAAGCCCCATACAAAAATCAGCCTTATTTCTATATATCTTACGAAGTCCGGCAAGATGAGCTTCAAAATCATATTTTGTCATAAACTCATGTGCCACCATCTGTGCCCATGAATTCGTATGTACATCTTCTCCCTGCTTGCATACAACCATCTTCTGAATAACAGGCTTGGGCGCAATTACAAATCCCAGACGCATTCCCGGTGACAAAACCTTTGAAAATGATCCGGCATAAACAACAATACCATCCGTATCCAATGATTTAATGCAGGGTACATCTTCACCGCTGATTCTGAGTTCACCATAGGGATTATCTTCAAGAATCATTACATTATATTTTTTTGCCAGCTGATAAATTGCCTTACGTTTTTCCAGACTTGTAGTAATACCTGACGGATTCTGAAAATTAGCAATAATATAGATAAAACGTACATTTTTTTCTGTCTGTAATGCTTTTTCTAATATTTCCAGATTCATTCCATCGCTTTCAACCGGCACACCGCAAAGACGGCAATTGTAGGAACGAAATGAATTAAGCGAACCAATAAAGCTTGGTGCTTCGCATATAACGGTATCTTTTTCGTTACATGTTGTTTTTGTGTATAAATCCATAACCTGCTGTGCGCCTGATGTAATAATGATATCATCATTTTCCGTACCGACACCATATTTCTTTTGCATATAGTCCCATATTGCACTTCTTAGCGGCGGATATCCCTCTGTTACGCTGTACTGCAAAGCACCAATAGGATTTTCCTCCAGTATTTTTGCTGAAATTTCTGCAATAGCCTTTGTCGGAAAAGCTTCAGGAGCAGGATTTCCCGCAGACAGAGATACTACCGATGGATCGGCAGCATACTTGAATATTTCTCTGATAGCTGAAGGTTTTAATGTTTTCACCCTGTCTGACACAATATATTCCATAAATATCAACTTCTTTCTTTTAAAATGTATCTGCAAGAACCGCTGTTTAACAATACAGAGTATCCGCATAAAATAACATAATCAATTATACCACATATATACCATTCATGCAAGAATTAACCGGCGAGCGCCGTATTTTCCCTGGGGAAAACCCTTCCTAAAAAAACTAAACTTTAATTTATATTTTTCTATTTTATTTCACTCTTTTGAAAAATCAGACCGCCGACAACTCCTGAAACCGCAATGTATCCCATAGCAGTGAAAAGCTCTGTAAATCCGCTTCCTCCGCTGACGCTCTGCTGAACTGTGACAAATGTGTTCATCAAAATAAATTTTGATAACTCCGCAAGATCAGGGCTGGCAAGAGAAGCAATCTGCATCAGTGATGCAATCAGCATAGGCGCTGCAATAGCGGCAGCTACAGCAAATCCGCTGCGTCTGAATATTATCGTCAGCATGACAAACACTGCTGCCGAAGCTACAATCAGCAGTAAATAAATCAGAACCAGAAAAAAGATACTGCCAATACTCATTGAACTTTTCATTTCTACATGAGGGAGTGCCGTAATACTTCCTGCCAGAAGATAAACTGCCGATATCATAACTAATTCAATCACTGATACCGTCATTTTTGAAATGAACAGTCTGATTCTGCTGCAGCCTCTTGCTACTGTGTTTTTATAAGTTCCCGCATTGTATTCTGCTGCACAGAAAGCACATACACACGGCGCGCCGATCAGCCATATAGCTCCGTCTGACAGGAACACGTTGATATAGGATAATAAATTCTGAGAAGGAATCTGTGAAAGTGCCTCATCCAGCATATCGGTTTTCATTCCGTATTGGTTCATTAATGCATACCATAGTGCAATATTTTGCCCCCGTTCCTGCCAAAAATAATTATAAAGAAGGGACATGGATATTCCGAGAACTACTGCGATAAACATACAAACATACAGACTTTTTGCTTTAAACAGTTTTTTAAGATCTGCTCTGATCAGTCCTCCCATTTCAACCGCCCTCCATTTTCTCTATAAAATATGCTTCTGCTGTATTGTCCGTTGAAGATATTGCATTAACTGTAATGTCATTTTTAAAAAGCTCGTTGGTTATCAGACCAATATTTTCAATTTTCTTTCCTACATAAATAGTACCGTCTTGTGTTTTTTCCACATCATCCGTACCCAGCAGCTTTTTTATAATTTCCATTGCCCTTTCAGGATTGTCGGTTTTCAGTGAGGTTTTATTGCCGCATTTTGCATCAAGTTCTTCGGCAGTCAGTTCTTCGACCATTTTTCCTTTTGCAATAATTCCATAACGGGTGACTATTTTTTCCAGTTCGCTTATCAGATGACTGGAAATGAATATTGTTTTGCCGTGATCGTTTTTCAGCGAAAGGATCAGCTTCCTTACTTCGGCAATTCCTGTAGGGTCAAGTCCGTTAATCGGCTCGTCCAGAATCAGAAATTCCGGATCTCCAACCAAAGCAAATGCTATTCCAAGACGCTGCTTCATACCAAGAGAAAAGTTCCCTGCCTTTTTCTTTCCTGTATCACCAAGACCAACCTTTTCCAGAATTTCATCTGCCTGCTTATCATTTTCACCAATCATACGGCAAAAGATACTAATGTTTTCTTTTGCTGTCATATTCGGATAAAAAGCCGGACTTTCTACAAGACTTCCGGTTTTTTTTCTTGCCTTGCTGATACTTTCTCCGTCAAAGAAAGAAACTTTGCCGGATGTGATATTAGCAAGTCCTAAAACCATGCGTATAAAGGTTGTCTTACCCGCACCGTTTTTTCCCACAAATCCATAGATATCACCGGGACGAATGCATAAACTTACGTCATTCACTACACTTATTTTAGAATAGACCTTAGTGAGGTTGTCTGTTTTTAAAATATATTCCACTGCTGCATGCTCCTTTCAGTCTTCTTTTTCTTCAATTTCTACGATAATTCTGGAGCGGTTAAGATAAGTTACGGAAAAAACTTCCCCTCTTGCTGCTTCTTCCTGCATTCTGCAAAGTTCGTCAATTGACATAGCGCGTCCGTAAACATATTCCCCGTCCTCTGAACGGAATTTGTACATAATTGAAAACTGATAGTTATTTCCATCAATTTCAAACACGGGAACAAGCTCGGTATAGACATAATCTCTTTCATCTATATCTCTTTTAGCTTCTGCCTGTCTTGAAAAAGGATGTCCCTTTATCATTCTTTTGGCTGTTTCTCTTGTCATAATACATCCCTCAAAGCAATATTTTCTTTTAACTGATTGTAAAACTCAAAAAGTATTTTTTAATGCTGTCGTCGTAGTTTTCTGAGGCTATCCTTTTTATCGTTGTCAACTCTGTATGAGTCACAAATTTTCTGTATAGCACGGTTATGTGTATCTTTGTCAAAACAGTTTTCTGTGAAATACGATATTGTGTTATCCGGAAATTTTATATAACATTCTGCCAATGCCCATGCAACAGCCATAGAAGCATAATATTCAGCCGCGCCAATGGATTTAAGTG
>CACZPV010000219.1 GCA_902783065.1 uncultured Ruminococcus sp. | reverse complement strand
TTATTACAACAGAGTAAGAATGTTGACTGAACTTTCTGACGGAAGAATCGCTGTAGCTACCAATAAGGGCGTTGCTATTCTAAAAGATGGTAAAATGACTGATACTTATAGTGATGAAAACGGTATCAGTAATACCGAGATTCTGTCTATTACCGAAACACCGGACGGAAAACTGTATTTTGGCAGTGACGGCGACGGAATTTATATAGTAGATGGTACAAAGATATCAAGAATAGGTCAGGACGATGGTCTTACTTCCGAAGTAGTAATGCGCATTATCAAAGACCCTAGTGATGAGCTGTATTGGATTTTTACAAGTAATTCCATTCAATATCTGAAAGACGGAAAAGTAACACCGGTTAAGAAATTTCCATATTCAAACAATTTTGACCTGTATTTTGATAAAAACAATAATATGTGGATATTGAGCAGCAATGGTATCTATGTTGTCAAAAGGAAAGATATGCTGGGAAATGATGGAATCGATTACAGTCATTTTGACATTCACAGCGGTCTGCCTTGTGTGTCTACTGCCAATTCATACTGTGAGCTTGATGATAACGGCAATTTGTATATAGCTGCTTCAACAGGTGTCAGCTGTATAAATATCAACGAAGCTTCTGTAGATACCAGTAAGATTAAACTCGGTGTTCCCTCAGTTACTGCCGATGATCAGTATATAGGCATTGGTAAAAACAACGAAATTCATATCCCCTCAAGCTGCAAGCGTCTGAATATTTCAGCAAATGCATTTACATATTCACTTAATAATCCGCATATCAGTTATTATCTGGAAGGTTTTGACGATTATCCTATTGAACTGACGAAAAAAGATCTGTCAACTATTACATATACCAATCTGCATGGAGGAGAATATAAGTTTCATTTTTCTATCATTAATACCATGACAGGAAAAGAAGAAAAAACTGTTACGGTAAAAATCATTAAGGATAAAGCATTATATGAGGAATTATGGGTCAGAGTTTTAGGTGTGATATTGCTGATAATTCTGCTCACGCTGACATTTTTCCTGATCTATAAGCGCAAGACGACTGTTCTGATGAATAAACAGAAAGAAAATCAGAAATTGATTAATGAAATGTCCCTTGCCTTTTCGAAATGTGTTGAATCCAAGGATGAGTATACCAACGGTCACGCTTCCCGTGTAGCAAAATACAGTAAAATGTTTGCGAAAAAGCTCGGAAAAAGTGAGGATGAGATGGATCGGATTCATAATATTGCTTTGCTGCACGATATAGGAAAAATCAGCGTTCCGGATCATATTCTGAATAAGCCTGGCAAATTGACTGATGAGGAATATATGGTTATGAAGAACCATCCCCAAAAAGGATATGAAATTCTGAAAGATATCACTATCGCACCCGAACTGGCACTTGGCGCACGCTATCATCACGAGAGGATTGACGGCAAGGGCTATCCCAAAGGACTTAAGGGAGATGAAATTCCTGAAATTGCTAAGATCATTGCAGTAGCTGATACATTTGACGCTATGTATTCAACCAGACCGTACAGAAAAAAACGAAGCTTGAGGATGTTGCAGCAGAAATCAAACGCTGTGCCGGTACTCAGCTTAGTGAAGATGTTGTAAAGGTCTTTCTGGAACTTGTGGACGAGGGTGCATTTGACAATGATGACACAAAATAGTTTTTTGCCCATTTCCATTGGTAAGGCAAGATCGCAGCGGACGACTGCAAGCATGCTGCCCGGATAAAATGAAACCGGAGTGTCTATTAATCAAGTCAACTTCAAAAATTCAGATTTGTATAAAAAAGCACAGTATAAGCGGTAAACTTCGCTTGTACTGTGCTTGTATTATATTCTGTTTTTTTGGGTGTATTCACTCTTATGGTATACTTTTCATTGTATGTATAGCACAGGTCTATGAACCATAGGTAGCTCTGATTCCCTATTATTGCTCGTTAAGAACCCACTTGCTGACAAAACCGTCTGCATATGATGCAAACTTTTTCAGCGTTTCTGCTTTATGTTAATCATCCGTCATTTCTTTCTGGAGGTCGTAGAAGCTTGCACCGTCTTTGTTCTTGGAACCATCAGCAAAGGAAACTGCACTGACATTTATCTTCTCAACATGATTTTCATTCAACTGGATGATCAGTTCTCCGCTTGCACCGAATGATTGAAGTTTGCCCAATGCATCATATCCTGCAATCTTCAACGCAGTATATTCATCTCCCTTTTTCTTGGAGTTTTCCCAAAGCATACTGTTATAGGTCAGGATTTCTGTTTCTATTTCGTACTTGATATCGTTGTCATTAAATTCGACCTTTGCCATAGGATAGAACTGCTTGAAATAAAATGAAGTATCATATTCATTTCCTGCAACCTTAACCTTTGGCGCAACGATGAGATTATGAGAGTAAAGATTAAAGCTG
>CACZPV010000218.1 GCA_902783065.1 uncultured Ruminococcus sp. | reverse complement strand
CGCGCTCCGCAGAGCGCGAAATCTCTTGCCTGAAAATTCCTACGAAATTAAAGTTTCAGTTTTTAGTAGGAAAGGGTTTTCCCCCGAGGTAAATACGGCTCCACTTATTTAATTATTTTGGTTAAATTGTTGATTTATGATGTTGAAATATGTTATAATTATCTATATCATTAAAACTTCGGATTATGCGTATCTTTTAAAACAGCAGTCGGACAAAATGTGGTGTTTGCAGTGTTTGTGAACTTTTTTGTCTGTGGTGCAGATACTAATAAATGATTTGAGGTTTTGTCTGAAAAGGGGTGTTACCGATGTCAGAAGAAGTTAATGTAATCGGAACAGAAGAAGAAATTTCGGAAGAGGTTGTTTTGGAAGTGACTGAAAAGGAAGAAATCAGTGATATTACTGAATCAAAGCTTACTCCCGAAGAACAAATAGATTTTTTACAAAGAAAGCTTGAAAAAGCTGAACTGGAAGCAACAGATAAAAATATAGCATTGATTGAGATGACTGCTTCCAGAAATGCACTTTACCGTTCATTACAGGAAACACAAATGCGTCTTGCGGAAACTATGGGTCAGCGTGAGAATGACATTGAAGCGTATCAGAAAGAACTGGATATGCGTCTGAACGAAAAACGGCAGCTTCAGGAACAGTATGACAGCCTTGTCATCAAAGCTAAACGCTACGATGAATTGCAGGAAAGTCTTGTTAAAATAAAAATGAACGCTGAACAGAGAGCGCACGGTGTGATTGATGAAGCACAGGAAAAGGCAATGGATACCATTATGCTGATAGATGATATCGAAAAGGAGATTATTCTTTTCCGTGAAGATCTGACATATCTGCGGCGAGATATCAAAATTGGTACCGTAACGTTGGATGACAGATTGGAAAACATCTATCTGCGTTTATGTAAAAATCTTGACAGGCTGATGGAAATTAAAGAGAATTTTTATAAGAAAAATTCTCTGCCAATGGATGAGGATGATCCGTGGATCGGAAACGGCGGTGTACCAAAGATCTGCTATCCTGTTAAAATGGCTGGGGCAGGAGAGCAGGAGCAAACCGGAACAGCGGAATCAATTGAATAAGCTGATGACCGGCATCTGTTTCGGCAGATGTCGGTTTTTGCAAAGCTTATTTATTAACATTTTATCGGGTATTCATTATTCCGCCTTTAACGTTAGTCAGAATGTAATACTAATATTTAAAAATTCTTAATCAGCTGATATACTTTGTATATTAACATGAATCAGTGAAATTCTGCATAAGCTTTATCGGGGTGATAAAGTGGAAAAGCTGAAAGCGTATTTGTGTTATTCTTCGGTGCTGATATGTATTTTCTTATTTGGAACCTTGTTTTATGTATCACTGGAAGATGACGGAGAAGCTGTTGTAACGATCAGTGAGCAGAAACCAGTTGTGGTGATTGATGCCGGGCACGGCGGAGAAGATGGCGGGGCAAGTGACAATGGTGTTCTTGAAAAGGATGTAAATTTAGCTATTGCTTTAAAGCTGAGGGATATGCTGAAACTGTCGGGATATGATGTAAAAATGATACGAGAGGAAGATATCTCCGTATATGACAGTTCCGCTTCTACTGTAAGAGAGAAAAAGGTATCAGATATGAAGAATCGTGTGGAGATGATTAATTCCAATTCTGATAATATCCTCATTAGTATTCATCAGAATAAATTTGAGCAAAGTAAGTACAGCGGGGCACAGATGTTTTACTCAGAAAATAATCCGAAAAGTGAAAAACTGGCAGAATGTATCCGGCGCAGCGTTACATCGCTTTTGCAGCCTGAAAACAGCCGTGAGCTAAAAGCAGACAACGGATCAGTATATATACTTAAAAAGGCAGAGGTTCCTGCTGTAATTGTAGAATGTGGATTTCTTTCTAATGAGGAAGAGGCAAAGAAACTGAACAGTGAAAACTATCAGAGTGAAATGGCATTTGCTATATGCTGTGGTTTTCTGGATTATATGAGCAAAAAATAAAGCTTCATTCTGCATTGTATTGACAGGCGGCGGAATGAACAGGTAAAGAGGATTTTTATGGCAGAGAAAATTAAAACAATTTATGTATGTTCGGAGTGCGGCTATGAAAGCGCAAAATGGTTCGGTAAATGTCCCGGCTGCGGGCAGTGGAATACCATGTCTGAGGAAGTCAGAGAATCTTATGGGAAAAGTAAGTCGGTTTCCGCAGCAAGATCGCGTCCTGCTGCGGTACCTGTGCCGATAAACAGGATTACGACAGAGGATGAAGAACGCTACTATACCGGTTCGGGAGAACTTGACAGAGTACTTGGCGGGGGAATCGTCAAAGGTTCTCTGGTTCTGCTGGGAGGAGATCCGGGAATTGGCAAATCAACTATCCTTATGCAGATTTGCAATCATCTTGGCAAGATATTGAAGATTCTATATATCTCCGGTGAGGAATCAAAACGGCAGATAAAACTTCGTGCATCACGTCTTGGTGTCAACAGTGAGAATCTGTTTGTTATGACAGAAACAGATGTTGAAGCGGTGGCGGATCAGATTCAAAACGAAAAACCGGATCTGGTTATGGTTGATTCCATACAAACTATGAATTTTAAGGAACTGAGTTCTTCTCCCGGCAGTGTTACTCAGGTAAGAGAATGTACAAATATCCTTATGAGAACTTCAAAATCACTGGATATTCCCTGTATTATTGTCGGACATGTCAATAAGGACGGCGCTATTGCCGGTCCTAAGGTACTGGAACATATTGTTGATGCTGTCTTGTATTTTGAAGGCGATAAACAGATGTCCTATCGTATTTTGAGAGCAGTTAAAAACAGATATGGTTCAACAAATGAAATTGGTGTTTTTCAGATGGGGGACAGCGGACTTTCAGAAGTGGAAAATCCATCATTAATGCTGCTTTCGGGCAGGCCAAAAAATGTAAGCGGTACCTGTGTTGCCTGCCCGATGGAGGGCAGCCGTCCCATTCTTGCTGAAATACAGGGACTGGTAACCAATTCAGGTTACGGCAATGCCAGAAGGATGTCCACCGGTTTTGATTATAACCGTATGAGTATGCTTCTTGCTGTATTGGAGAAGCGCTGCGGTTATTATTTTTCAAGCCTTGATGCATATGTTAATGTTATCGGAGGACTGAAACTGGATGAACCTGCCGCTGATCTGGCAGTGACGATTGCACTTGTCAGCAGTCTGAAGGATATTGTTGTTCCTGAAGATTTGCTTGCATTCGGAGAAATCGGTCTTACCGGGGAGATTCGTGCTGTCAACCACGCTGCCCTGCGTGTGACAGAGGCAGCAAGGCTGGGATTTTCCAAATGTATTCTGCCGTATCACAATTTGAAGAATCTTGTTCTTCCGGACGATGCTAAAATTGATATTATAGGAGTAAGGACGATCCGTGATGCGGTAGCGGCTCTTGTGGGATAAGTGCGTCTGAATACATTTTTTTTTCGGGACAGATGCTTTGTCCTGATTTAGTACGTTCAAGCTTATGAATACAGCCGCCGGGAGAAAGATTTGTAACGGCGCAAACGCTGTCCAGACAGCAGAAGCCTTCATTTTGGTAGACGCAGTTTTCACAGCAGTTAATTAATGTCATAGTATCACCCGATGTTATTATGCCATAAATTTTCTATTTTATGAACGGAGAATATAATGGAACGTAAAATTGTAAAAGATATAATGTTTTTGAGCAGAAGATCCGTTCCAGCCTCAAAGGCTGATATACCTACAGCCATTGATCTTATTGATACACTGAGTGCAAACAGCAGTCAGTGTGTAGGATTGGCAGCAAATATGATTGGTGTCAGGAAGAATATTATTATTGTGCAGACTCAGCTGATGCCAGTCGTGATGATTAATCCGAGAATAATTTCTCATTCCTCAGAGAGTTATGAAACAGAGGAAGGATGTTTGTCGCTGCAGGGAAAGCGGAAAACGAAGCGTTGGAACACAGTGGAAGTTGAGTATTCAGATATGCAGATGAAATACCATAAGGGAACATATTCGGGTTTTACTGCACAAATTATTCAGCATGAAATGGATCACTGCAATGGAATTATTATATAATGAATCAGAAAAGAACCGTGATATGCAGCCTGATAACAGGGCAGATCACGGTTCTGTTTTGTATTGATTGAAGATATCAGCTTTTTTAACAGATAATGATTATTATTTTACTTTAATATTAAAGTCCTTTACATCTGCTCCGCCGACCTTATCTTTTGCATAAGTACGGATAATGTAATCACCTGTTGACTGAGGCTTAAAGGTACCTTCTCCTCTTTTGCCAAACGAAGTCCATTTATTATCCTTGGCTTTTTTTACATAAAATTCATAATAATAGTTTCCGTCACCGCCTGCAGCAGCACCCTTGACTTTCACAGCATCCTCTGTGGTAAGTTCCGTTGTGCTGACGGTAGTTTTGTTCACAATAGCGGGAGATGCCTTAAGGCTAAAATCTTTTACAGCGGCATGACCGGCTGTATCTTTTGCGTAGGTTCTGATGGTAAAACTGCCCTCAGCGGCAGGTTTGAACGCAGCGGTTCCGTTTTTGCCGAAAGCTGTCCATTTGTCTGAGTTGTTTCTTTTGTAATAAAATTCATAAAAGTATTCACCGTTACCGCCGTAAGCTTCTCCTTTTACAGTAACAGTTTCTCCCACAATAAAATCTGTTTTGCTTACAGTGGTAATGTTTGACAACTGCGTTTCATCAGATACCGAATTTGCAGCTGGCTTATCGTTGTCCTGATTAATTTCGGAGCAGGCTGTCAGTACACTTACAGACATAACAGCAGCCATTATCAGTGTAATTGCTTTTTTAAACATCTTAAGATCCCTTCCTGTTTTTTGCGGCAATACTAAACATATATGCTGTATTGCATTACATCAGATTATAATTTTGATTTTGTTACAGACATATTTTAGCATACAGTAATACATATTTCAAGTGATTTTTCAATTTATAAATATTACCGTCGAGCCGTCAGATCCCAAATGTGATTTTTTTCATTCGTCACAGATCTTATGCACCGCTGCCAACTATAATTTTACACTTACAATAATTAGCCGATTGTAAAAAGGTGCGGGGTTGTGCCGCCCGCGCCGGCACAACCCCCGCTCCGAAAGTCAATAAGAAAAGCCCGGTATCTCAAAAGAAATACCAGACTTTTATCAGAAGTCCCGGCTATTATTTTACTGTAATTGTAAAATCTTTGACTGCACCTTTACCGTTAGAATCTTTTGCATAGGTTCTGATATTATAGGTGCCCGCAGCAGAAGACTTAAAGCTTGCTGTGCTGTTGGAGCCGAATTTCGTCCATGTGCTGCCTGTACTGTTTTTGTAATAGAATTCGTAGTAGTAGCTGCCGCTGCCGCCGGAAGCAGCTCCCTTTACCGTAACTGTTTCGCCTTTTGAAGCAGAGGTTTTGCTTACTGTTGTCAGATTTTTCAGTACCGGTAATGCGGTTAAAGTAAACTCTTTCATTGCAGATTTACCTGCGCTGTCTTTGGCATAGGTTCTGATGTAAAAAGTACCTTCTGAACCGGGCTTGAACGTTCCGACACCGTTTTTATCGAATTTAGTCCAGTTACTGACAGTACTTCTCCGGTAGTAGAATTCATAATGATATGTTCCGCTGCCGCCTGATGCTGCACCTTTAACCGTAACTGACTCACCTACCGTAAATTTGGTTTTGGATACAATGGTATTATTGGCAAGTGCCTGATAAGAAGCCGTCAGAATGAAATCTTTAACAGAGGACTTACCTGCGCTGTCTTTAACATATGTTCTGATGGTGAAGCTGCCTGCCGAACCGGGTTTAAACGTTCCGACACCATTTTTATCAAATCTTGTCCAGCTGTTGACTGTACTTCTTTTATAATAGAATTCATATTGATAATTTCCGCTGCCGCCTGATGCTGCACCTTTAACTGTAACCGTATCGCCTACAGTAAAATTGGTTTTGGTCACGGTCGTCAGATTCTTTAAAGCGGGTTTTGCTTTAAGGGAGAAGGTTTTGACATCGGAATCTCCGCTGCTGTCAGAAGCAATTGTTTTAATCTCAAATTCGCCCTCCGACTGTGGCTGGAACACAGCAGAAGATTGATTTCCGAATTTCGTCCAGTTTGAAGCTGTGGTTCTTTTATAATAAAATTCGTAAGTATATTTACCGTCACCGCCGGTGGCAGCGCCTTGGATATTAACCGTATCACCTACATAAAACTCTGTTTTACTTACAGTAGATTTATTTTCAACCGGGTCAGCAGCTTCTTGCTCCTCCGGAAGTTGGAGAATCATATTTTCAGTTCCGGTTTCATTTGCAGTAGATGCCAGTATTACGTATAGTTTATTGTCACTGATTCTCAGACCGTAAAAATGTTTTGAGGAGGTGTTACGGTATACAACCTTTTTTTCCATTGTGACAGGATTCAGTGAATAAACGATATCAGGTGTATTATAATACAGTAATCCATTATGAGAGTCTAATCCTGAAAAGGCATATTCATAGTAGCTGTTGCTGTTAACATACCATACATCATCAATAGACAATACTGTGCTTGCTGTATCTGTAACATAATTATACTTTACCAATTTTTTCTCGGTTTTGTCAATCGCATACACAGCAGTTTCTGCTGCATTCAGTTTGCACATTCTGGAATTATAGCCGTGG
>CACZPV010000217.1 GCA_902783065.1 uncultured Ruminococcus sp. | reverse complement strand
TGTAAAAATCTGATGTATGCCAATTATCCTGAACAGCAGAAAAGTATGAACCACGACTGTTAAACTTGAATAAAGCAAACAGGAGGGAATGCAAGCAGCAGGCGCTCAAATTAAGGTGTCCGGTTGCCTGTGCTGGCTAACAACTAAAGCAATAATTAAAATCTGAGAGCAGACATGGACAAGGATGGCTGTTGTCCGATTTTAATTATATTGAAGAGGTGACTTTCAATGATAGATAAGGATTCGGGACTTCATATTCCTGAACACGTGGGCATTATTATGGACGGCAATGGAAGATGGGCTAAAAAAAGAGCGCTGCCGAGAAGTGTCGGTCATAAATTCGGAGCACAGAATTTTCGTAAAATCACAAGATATATCAGCAAAACAGGCGTAAAGGTATTGACTTTATATGCGTTCTCTACTGAGAACTGGAAAAGACCGTTGGAAGAAGTTAGTGCACTTATGAGTCTTTTCAAGCAGTATCTGGTAGATTCTTTAACTGATTTCAGAGAAGATGATATCAAGGTTGTTTTTATCGGGGATAAAAGTGCTTTTGATCCCAAATTGAGGGAATTGATACAGGAATCAGAAGAAGTTGCCAAAGATCGAAAAGGTATGCTTCTTAATATTGCGATGAATTATGGTTCCAGAGATGAAATTCTGCGTGCAGTAAAAATGATTGCAAATGATGTAAAAGAACATGGTCTGGATCCCGAAAGTATTACACAGAACGATATAGAGTCACGTTTGTATACAGCCGGTTTGCCCGATCCGGATTTGATCATCAGGACAGGCGGAGAGTTTCGTCTCAGCAATTTTCTGCTGTATCAGTCTGCTTATTCAGAGTTTTATTCCACAGAAACATTGTGGCCCGATTTTCATGAGGAAGAGTTTGATAAGGCAATTATGGAGTATAACCAAAGGAACAGACGTTTCGGAGGTGTGTAAATGAAGGAAAGGGTTATATCTGCATTTGTGGTAATGGGCGTAATTGGTTCAGTTGTTGTTCTCAGCCTGTTTTTTCCTTTATGTATTGATATATTTGCAGCATTGGTATGTTCCGCAGCTGTATTTGAATTTTGCAAAGCAGTAAAAACACTCAGGATTTTTCAGATCAGTATTCCAAGTCTTTTATTTGCAGCAGTTTATCCGATGCTGGCTGGTTTTAATTTTTCCTATATTTTGTGTTATGTTTATGCAATTATTATGCTTTCGGTGATGGTGTTTTATCATACTAAAATATCATTTAAGGATTTTGCATATACTTTCAGTATGACTATGATCATTACGGTTGCACTTACTTCTATTGTTTTGTTGAAAGAAGTGGATATCGCCCATTCGACAATGTATCTTGTTATGTCGATGGCAACACCTTGGCTTGGAGATGCCGGAGCCTATTTTGTAGGGGTGTTGGGAGGTAAGCATAAATTATGTCCTGATATCAGCCCTAAAAAAACAATTGAAGGTGCTGTCGGTGGTGTTATTATATGTATTATTACTTCATGTACTGCACTTTTTCTTTTTGAAAAATTGATTTATTCGGATCTTACAATTAATTATATCAATGCGGCATTGATTTCTTTGATAGGTGCTTTGCTGTCAATTATCGGAGATCTTAGCTTCTCGGTTATTAAACGTTCATACTCCGTAAAGGATTACGGAGATTTGATACCAGGACACGGCGGTATTCTTGACAGATTTGACAGCGTGATCTTTTTTGCCCCGTTTTTGTATATTATATCGGATTTTCTTCCGATTACAGTAAAATAGTCAAAAAGAAGAAACCGCTAAAATTAAATATCCGATTGTAAAAAGACAGAAAGTAGTCATTTTTCCTTCAATCAAGCGAGAAAATGACGGATGTCAGCGAAATAATTAAAAATGAAGGAACTTTTAAACTGTAAAAGCAAAGGGTTTTTCTTGATTTTACAATCAACTACTAAAATTAAACACAAGGAGTGAGTGTATATGGCTTCTAAGATATCTGTTCTTGGCTCTACGGGTTCCATAGGGACACAGACACTTGATGTTGCAAGAATGCATAACTTGCAGGTTACTGCATTGACTGCTAATTCCAATATTAAGCTGTTGGAGGAACAGGCAAGAGAATTTCATCCGAAAATGGTTGCGGTGCTTGATATGGGAGCTGCGGCACAACTCAAAATTGCACTCAGCGATACAGATATAGATGTATTCTGCGGTGAAGAGGGAATCATTTGTGCAGCACAAGAGGAAACCTGTGATACAGTGGTTAATGCTATTGTCGGTGTGGCAGGGTTGCTTCCTACACTAAAAGCAATTGAGTCAAGGAAAAACCTTGCACTTGCTAATAAAGAAACGCTTGTGTCAGGCGGAAAACTTGTCATGAGCGCAATTGATAGATTTGGTGTAAAGTTGTATCCTGTAGATAGTGAACATTCAGCAATTTTCCAGTGTTTACAGGGATGTCCCCGTAATTCGCTCAAAAAAGTAATATTGACCGCATCGGGCGGCTCATTCTTTGGAAAAACAAGGGAAGATCTGGAAAATGTTACAGTCCGTCAGGCTCTAACTCATCCTAATTGGGATATGGGTGCAAAAATCACCATTGATTCAGCTACCATGATGAATAAGGGATTGGAAGTAATCGAAGCATCATGGCTGTTTGGGTGTGAAGACAGGGATATTGATGTGCTGATTCATCGTGAAAGTATTATTCATTCTATGATTCAGCTTAAAGACAATGCGGTAATTGCACAGTTGGGTGTACCGGATATGAGAATACCTATACAATATGCGCTGACATATCCGAGACGACTTCCGTCACCTACAAGGGAACTGGATTTGGCAGAGGTTGCTTCCATGACATTTTATCGTCCCGATTACGAGACTTTTTCCTGCCTTGCTATATGTCGTGATGCTCTTAGGATGGGCGGATTATATCCGACTGTTGCAAATGCGGCGAATGAGGTGGCAGTGGCGATGTTTCTTCGTGAACAGATTCGTTTTCTGGATATTCCTGACATTGTATCGGAAACTGTTAATCAGTTTCATGAAAATAAAGATAATTTTGATCTGGAAGATATTCTTACAACTGATCATAATACCAGAGCCAAAGTTAATGAAAAATACGGACATACAAGTTTATGACAGATAATCTGTCAGGTGGATATTATGCAGAAATTATAAATAATTAATCTGATAATCTGAAAAGTCTTCAGTAATCTTAAACAGATAAAATCGCTTTGAGATTTAGTGAAGCATCGTCCGGCATTATGAGCAATACTGCTTATATCAGTGGTGCGGTATTTTCTGAAACAGTGTTAAAAAATGTGAAAGCAGAAACAGGAGATGGTTACTATACAAGTAGCGTTATTAATTATTATAGGAATATTATTGTTTGAACTGATTATATTCATACATGAAGGCGGACATTGTGTTGCCGCTAAGCTTTCCGGTGTAAAGGTTAATGAGTTTGCACTGGGAATGGGACCGAAACTTTTTTCCTTTACAAAGGGAGAAACAACTTATTCACTTCGTTTGCTGCCTATAGGCGGTTTTTGCTCTATGGAAGGTGAGGATAACGAAAGCGATGACGAAAGAGCATTTATCAATAAGCCGGTATGGAAAAGAATGATTATAGTAGTAGCAGGCGCATTTATGAATATCGTGCTTGGTTTGATCATGACGATGATCGTGTTGGCGCCTAATAAATATTTTGCATCTACACAGATTGCAGAGTTTGCATCTAATGCAGTTTCTTCGCAGCAGCTTAAAGCAGAGGATCGACTTGT
Source organism: uncultured Ruminococcus sp. (assembly GCA_902783065.1). Classification (GTDB taxonomy): domain Bacteria; phylum Bacillota; class Clostridia; order Oscillospirales; family Acutalibacteraceae; genus UBA1213. The sequence continues at coordinate 218 of CACZPV010000217.1, read as the reverse complement.
GTCAATTAACGGATATAATATTTATACGTCCCTTGATATGAGTTTTGCCTTTCAAACGGCGAAATCCAATGATTTTACTATTACCGTGGACAGGAACGGTGAGTTGCATACATTCGAAAATGTCAAACTTCCTACAGTTAAGGTAAAAGATGAAAATGGAGAAGAAAAGGAAAATTTGCAGCTCGATTTTCGTGTACACGCGATTGAGAATAACTTCG
>CACZPV010000216.1 GCA_902783065.1 uncultured Ruminococcus sp. | reverse complement strand
CTGTGTTGAAGCGCCGCCCTGAAGGAAAAGAACCTTATAGTTATCAGGTATATTCATAACTTCCCTGAGGAGAGCTTCTGCACCCTCAATAATAGTACCATAAATTTTGGAACGGTGTGACATCTCCATTACGGACTGACCGCTGCCTTCATAATCGAGCATCTCAGCCGCTGCTTTTTCAAGAACTGACTGCGGCAGCATAGAAGGACCTGCCGAAAAATTGTAAACCCTTTTCATTTTTATTGCCTCCATAATAATTTTTATATTAGACAATTGTAAAACTCAAAAACAAAAAGCCTTTTATTTATGCGGTTTTAAAGAGTAATTTTTTACAGTTTTCTCCGTTTTCAAGGATTCAGAGTTTTGGCAAAGTGTTCTTCCGCCATTTTACAATTGGCTAAATTTTCATGTATCAGTCCAACCGGATTAATTCATGAGCCGGCTGTATGTTTGCACGGCGGAAAACCTCCCGCCAATTAATGATACCCTATAATTATAATTCAAAATACGCTATAAGTCAATTATAATGCATAAAATTTCTTGAAAAAATCTGTTTTAATCTGTTTCTTGTATTTGTATTATAATGAATGGTCCCGACATTTTGTGCATAATAAATTATAAATTTCTCAAATTTAAAAAGTATTGCATCAATAATCCAAAAATGCCTTAAAAAGTGTGATTATTTGATAAAACCTTGATTTTTTTTCTTTTACGTATTAAAATAATATATGAAAGAAGGTTCGTTGTTACGGACATTAAAGCAGAGAAATTAAATATTGGGGGAAATGTCAAATGAATTTTCACGGCAAGGATATCAAGATCTTTACCTGCAATTCCAATAAGTCAGTCGCTAAGCAGATCGCTGATTCACTTGGAATACCTGTCGGTAAATCGGAGGTTACGTGTTTCAGTGACGGCGAAATCGCAGTATCACTTCATGAATCCGTAAGAGGTTCGGAGTGCTTTATTGTGCAGTCTACCTGCGCTCCTGTAAATGACAATATTATGGAACTTCTGATTATGATTGATGCAATGAAGCGAGCTTCCGCTGCCAGAATCACAGCTGTTATTCCTTATTTTGGCTATGCACGTCAGGACAGAAAGGCAAAAGCACGTGATCCGATTTCGGCGAAATTGGTTGCTGATCTTATCACAAGTGCAGGTGCGGACAGAGTATTGACAATGGATCTTCACGCTGCACAGATTCAGGGATTTTTCAATATTCCTGTAGATCATCTTGTAGGTGCGCCGATTCTTGCCAATTACTTTAAAAAGAAGATTGGCGACAATCCTGATGATTATGTTGTTGTTTCACCTGATCTTGGATCCGTAACAAGAGCAAGAAACTTTGCTACAAGACTGGGATGCACTATTGCGATTATTGATAAGCGCCGTCCGAAGGCTAATGTTTGTGAAGTTATGAGCATTATCGGAGACGTAAAGGATAAGAAGGTTATTCTGGTTGATGATATGATTGATACAGCCGGTACGCTGTGCAATGCTGCACAAGCTTGTATTGAAAGAGGCGGTGCAACTGAGGTTTATGCTGGTGCTACGCATGCTGTTCTTTCCGGTCCGGCTATCGACAGGATTCAGAGCAGTGTACTGAAGGAAGTTGTACTTCTGGATACCATCGCAGTTCCTGAAGACAAGTATCTTGATAAGTTCACAACACTTCCTGTTGCTCCGGTATTTGCCGAAGCGATTGAGAGAATTTATGAGGATAAGCCTGTATCAACGATTTCGGTATAATTCGGAGTAATAAGGCATTTTAATAAAACTTTCGAATGAATTTTGTAATTTAAATGGGCTGCCGCATTGAAAGTGCGGCAGCCCATTTAAATTACACTACAAAACTTCCGACCGTGTTACGCTGATAAAATGCAGTAGCCGCTCGTTTAAGCTTCGCCAAGTTTCCGTCATTCATGCCACACACCCGCAGTCCGGATAAGATTAAGCCTGTGAGATCTTTTTTTGCGTTTTTTCCATAAACCGATCGATCTTAACTGCAAAGCGTTCATGCTTTCCTTTAGCAATCAGTCCGGCATTGTCATAAGCCTCCAGTTCAAAGGTATACTTTCTGTCAGCTGCATCGGTCAGTATGGCAACCGCCCTGATATCAGCACCGCCGGGAGTGGCACTGATGTGATCAAGAGAAATCATTGTTCCTACTGTAGTAATTCCCTCTCCGAGATAAGGCTGTACCATCTCACAGGCAGCTTTTTCCATCAGTGCTGCTACAGCCGGAGTTGCAAGAACTTTCAGCGTTCCGCTTCCAACGTTTACAGCTAACATTTCTTCATCGGTTTTTGATTGTATTTCATTGGTCATTCCAATTGTTAATTCACTCATTTTTTCAAAACCTCTTTCTTTTTTCTTGATAAAAATACCAATTGCTGATATAATTTATTATATCATAAATTAATGTTTTTTAATAGTCGTTGACTATAAAATTTGTTGAAATCCTGTGCAGTTTGAACTTAGCGTATTATACTGCGGGAAGTTCAGATAACAAAATTTGATTTTCGGAAGGCGGAAACATTATGGGACCGTTATATTTTAGTAAGGAGGAGCCAAATATGTCTGAAGCTGCCAAAGAGCAGAAAACATTGCCGAAGGGCAGAATCCATTTGCTTGATGAAATCAGAGGATTTGCTATAATCTTCATGGTGATTTTTCATGCTTTCTTTACAATAGGCTATTTCTTTCAATGGGAATGGGGTATGGATCTGGTGCGGTTCTGTTATCCGGCTGTACCGTATTTTGCAGGTTTGTTTGTGTTTATATCCGGTATTGCATCTAATCTGAGTCATTCAAATATTGACAGAGGTGCAAGATTGCTGTTTATTGCTTATGGTGTGTCGATTGTGAGTTTTTTGGCAGTGGGAAATCAGGATGCGATCCGATTTGGAATATTGCATATGTTGGCGATCTGTATGATGCTTTACGGACTTCTGTCCAGAATTCTGAAAGTGATCCCTCTGTTGATAGGAATAGTATTGAATGTCATTTTCTTTACACTGACTTATACCGTAACAGAAGGAAAGCTCGGTATTCCTTATTTATGGGAAATGGATCTTCCGATAGAATGGTATCAGACAGATTTTCTTTATCCGCTGGGATTTATCAGAAACGGTTTTACATCCGGCGATTTTTATCCTTTACTGCCATGGATGTTTCTGTTTTTTGCCGGTTGTTTTTTCGGCAGATTGGCAGTACAAAAAAAATTGCCGAAGTTCACATATAAAAGCCATGTGAAACCAATTGCATTTATCGGCAGACATACTCTGCTTATCTATCTCGCGCATCAACCGGTTATTTTTGGCTTATGCTATGCGGTTCAGCTTATATTATCGATGACCGCACACTGATAGAATTAGTCATTTTTGATGTCGAGTGAAAAAATGATGTCAGCAAATAAACAACCGATTATAAAAAGGTGAGGGTTTGTGCCGCCTGCGGCGGCACAAACCTCGTCCGAAAGTCAAAAAGTAGTCGTTTTCTGCTCTCTAAGCGAACAAAATGACAGATTACAGCGGATAAGAATTGTAAAACACATGTTATTAAAAACCGCATTGGTAAATGAATTTCAGAATTTTACAGGCGACTAACGTCTGCAAATAAAATGAAGGAGGATAAAAAAATGAAATCAGAAGAAATCACATTCCCGGCAGATAATCATGAAAAACATGAGCCTGAAAAAGATAATATTATTACAAGTGAAAAAGACAGCTGTATAACAGAAGGAAAAGACAGCAGTGATAAAAACGCAGATCTGAAAAATGACAAACAGTATAAATCCGGAAAAAGAATTTATGACATAGGTATGTGGCTGACGGTATTGTACCTTTTGTTTTTTGCTGCAAAAAATCTGCTTAAAACTGAGATAATCGTCGGAGAGGTTCTGATCACCAATTATCTGAATCTTATTGTAATATTTCCGATTGTTTTAATGCTTATCGGTATGATAAAAAGTGATAAAGCCGCCGGAAAGTACGGAGTGAAAAAGAAAAATCGCACATGGATCGCCGTATTGTCAGTTGCAGGAGCAATGGTCATGGTTCTTTCTGTCTATGAGATTTTTATGCCCTCATACCACGTATATAGTATACAGACATACAGCGAACGGGAAGGCACAGAAACAATACGTCCTTCACAGGAAATTGTTGCGGTAGAATATGCAAATAGTACGATTATGTCCCCGGCACCGGAAAAACGACCTGTTCTGCGCTACCTTGACGTGTATGCCAGATATGGTGTTTTTGCTGTAAAAAAAGTCACTTCCAGATATGGCAGTTACAAGATTATTCCAAAGGAAAGCAGTAACAATGAATATCTTCTGTCTGTCACTTCTGCCGGCAGAGAAGAAACATTTCCGTTCACCTATTGATCTGGTGTACGAAAAATAAAATCTGAATCCGTGAAACTATGTGTTGATGATCAATAAGAGTGTAGTTTTAATGCGGTGCTTTATTTATTAAACATTTCAAATAAGGAAGGAATTGAAAAAATGAATTATGCAGAAAAGCTTGCGGCTGAGTTTTCAATGAAAGTCGAATATGCACAGAATATTATTAACTTGCTGGATGAGGGAAATACCATTCCTTTTATCGCCAGATACCGTAAAGAAATGCATGGTACACTGGATGACCAGACAATTCGTTCTGTCAGCGAACGTCTGGAGTATCTGCGTGGACTGGATAAAAGACGTGAGGAAGTTTATAATCTGATTGAATCACAGGAAAAAATGACGGATGAGATTGCCGCTGCTCTCGAAAAAGCTGAGGTGCTTACAGAAATTGAGGATATTTACCGTCCATTCCGTCCTAAAAGAAAGACAAGAGCTTCCGTTGCTAAAGAGAAGGGACTGGAACCCCTTGCCGAACTGATTTTTGCACAAGGAAACGGAAATCTCATAGAAGAAGCGGCTAAATATATTGATTCTGAAAAGGGTATTGAAACGGCTGAGGATGCTGTTCAGGGGGCCATGGATATTATTGCTGAAAATATATCCGATAATGCGGAAATCAGAAAACGTCTGAAAAATATTATCCGTCTGAATGCGTTTCTTCGGACAAAGGCAAGCGACCCGGATCAGGATAGTGTTTATCGGAATTATTATGATTACAGTGAACCGGTATCGAAAATTGCCGGACACAGAGTGCTTGCTGTTAATCGTGGCGAAAGAGAAGGATATATCAAAGCTGTAATTGATATTCCGGCAGATAAATGCACGAATATCATTGAGAGATTATTGATTACAGGAAACGGAGAGTTTTCTGAAAAAGTAAAAGAGGCAATTGCCGATTCATATTCCCGTCTGATTTTTCCGTCCGTTGAAAATGAAATACGCAATGAACTGACGGAAAAGGCAGATGAACAGGCAATTGCTCTGTTTGCACTGAACCTGCGAAATCTTCTGATGCAGCCGCCCGTTAAGGGATTTACCGCTATTGGACTTGATCCCGGATACAGAACAGGATGTAAGCTTGCTGTGGTGGATGAAACGGGCAGGGTGCTGGATACTGCTGTTATCTATCCTACTCACAGCAAGGCTCAGATTGAAAAATCCAAGTCAGTTTTGAAAAAAATGATTCATCAGTACCATGTAGGCATTATTGCCATAGGCAATGGTACGGCATCTAAGGAAACTGAAATGTTTACTGCCGAATGTATCGGTGAAATAGACGATAAAGTGTCATATATGGTTGTCAGCGAGGCAGGGGCATCTGTTTATTCTGCTTCTAAGCTTGCGGCAGCTGAAATGCCTGATCTGGATCTTACTCTCCGAAGTGCCGTGTCTATTGCAAGACGTCTGCAGGATCCGCTGGCAGAATTGGTTAAAATCGAACCAAAGGCAATTGGTGTTGGTCAGTATCAGCATGATATGCCGCAGAAGAGGTTAAGCGAAGCACTGGATGGTGTAGTTGAGGACTGTGTAAATACGGTGGGGGCTGATCTGAATACTGCTTCTCCTGCATTGCTTGCGAGGGTGGCAGGCATTACCAAAACGGTGTCAGGCAATATCGTTGCTTACCGTGAGGAAAACGGTTCTTTCAAGTCCCGTGCGGAGCTTAAAAAGGTATCTAAACTCGGACCAAAAGCCTTTGAACAATGTGCAGGATTTTTAAGAGTAGCAGAAAGCAAAAACCCGCTTGATAATACAGCGGTTCATCCCGAATCCTATGATGCAGCCAAAAAACTGCTGGAACTTTGCGGTTATACACCGGACGATATCAGAAATAACAATCTGGATGGATTGGAAGGAAAAGTGAAAGAGATTGGTTTTGCGGATGCTGCTGCACAAATGGGAGTGGGTGTACCTACACTTGAAGATATAATAAAAGAGCTGACCAAACCCGGCAGAGATCCCCGTGATGAACTTCCGCCTCCGCTGCTGAGAACAGATGTACTTGATATCAAAGATCTGAAAGAGGGTATGGAAATAATGGGTACTGTACGTAATGTCATTGATTTCGGCGCCTTTGTGGATATTGGTGTTCATCAGGATGGATTGGTGCATATTTCTGAAATCAGCGAAAAGCGTATTAAGCATCCGTCTGATGTCCTTGGTATTGGTGATGTTATCAAAGTACGTATTATTTCCGTTGATGCTGACAAAGGTCGTATCTCTCTTAGTATGAAAAATCTCTAATAATATCTGTTTTGACTCTTAATTTTTTGAAAGGTAAAAATATGAAGAAATATGATATAGCACTGTTCGATCTTGACGGTACATTAAGTGAATCAGGAGAGGGAATCCTTGAATGTGTAAGAATGATTTTTAAAGAAATGGAAAGACCGCTTCCTGATGATGACGAGATTCGCAGATTTATCGGACCACCAATGTATGAAAGTCTGAAAAGAGTGGGGTTTAATCACAGGGATGCCGAAACCGGTGTTGAAATTTATAAAAAGAATTTTATAAAAACAGGTATTTATAAAAATAAGGTTTATGACGGAATGTTTGAAGTACTGGATGATCTGAAGTCTGCAGGTGTAAAACTTGGTGTCGCATCAACAAAATATCAGGCTTTCACAGATCGGATTATTACGATGCTGAAGCTGGAAAAGTATTTTGATATAATAGGAGGTTCAACATCTCTTACAGGAAATACACCGGACAGTAAACGTCCAAGACACAATAAAATTGATGTTATGAATTTTGTTATTGATTCTTTGAGAGAAAATTCTGACGAAAGAATTGTTATGATCGGTGACACTAAATATGATGCTGACGGTGCCGCCAGTGTCGGATGTGACCTTATTGGCTGTTTGTTTGGATACGGTACAAAAAAGGAAATAGAAGAATATTATACAATCGGTACGCCCATGTTTGCTTCACATCCTTTGGATATCAAAAAATTTATCTTATAACTAAACTCATACTGATTTCCGATAAGAAGCTTTAAAATAGATTTGCTCGGAAAATTCCGCAGAACAATGCTGAGAACAGGTTAATATAGTGGTCAACGACAGTTCATACGGGACTTTTGAAAAGACTGGAATCAGGTGGGAAAAAAGTAAATCCTACAAAAAGAACGGTAATACAGATAATAAGAATCAATGCGGGAACAGTACGCATTTTATTCTGATCAATTCCGTTTTGTATACGTATGGAGCGAACTTTGAATGAAATATACACAGCTGCAAAAAATAACAATATGTTGACAATAAATCCGCTTTGACCGAAAACAGCGTTAATTGTATAAAATGCTGCGGGAATAAAAATCATACCGCTTAATACACCTATTACACAGGAAAATAAAAAACCGCTGATATGTTTTCCGTAAATAAAAAATTCAAAAATAATATAAGCAATAAACGGAAAAAACAACAATTTTAAATGTTCCCATGTACTTTCGTTGATAGGTGTTATCGATGCGGCAAGGGTATTTTTTCCGCTTAATTCATATATAAAGTGATTAATGCAGCCTAAAATACTTACGATAAAAAATCCCAGCAAGTTAGTAAAAGAAAGATTGTTTCTGTTTTTTCTCATTCTTACACCACCGTAACAGCACATAGTAAAACATTATTAAAATATGTTCTTATGTACACTCTATGCGATGGTAAATAAAAAAATGATCGAATTTTGATATTGAAACCTGAATCCGTGAAACTCAATTATAACTGCTGTTAAATATACAGTAATGATGCGTTATTATAATATATTATCATTGATTCAGGTGTTCACCCATAAGGTGCAGCTTTTCTGCCCATCCCCCTGCCCCTTCCCATTGGGAAGGGGGTTGTTGCGCACGACCGCAGCCTGGATAAAATGAAACAGGACAATATTATTTACACAGAGGAGGAGAGAGATGAAACAGAAATTCGATGTAACAGGAATGAGCTGTGCGGCATGCAGTGTCAGAGTTGACAAATGTGTTTCTGCCCTTGAAGGTGTGGACAGCGTATCTGTTAATTTACTGAAAAACAGCATGGTTGTTGATTTCGATAAAGAAAAAGTTAATGCCGGCGATATTATTAAAGCTGTTGAAAAAGGCGGATACGGTGCGGCAGTACATTCCGGACGAACTAATGAAAAAGCGTATGTCGGACCGGGAAAAACAGAAGATGCTGAACAGAAAAAAACGCTCAGGCAACTGATTGTTTCGGCAGTGTTCAGTCTGATATTGTCTTACATTGCTATGGGCCATATGTTTTCACTGCCGCTGCCTCCGTGTTTTGTGGGACATGAAAATACAGGGATTAATGCGTTTACCCAATTTCTTTTGACATTGCCTGTAATCAGTGTTAATTTCAAATATTATAAAAACGGTTTTCGCTCATTGGTTCATGGTTCTCCTAATATGGATACTCTGATTGCTTTTGGTTCCGGTGCTTCTATGATATACGGTATATATGCGCTGTATGGAATCATATACGGCTATAGTATCGGCAGTATGGAAACAGTACACAGTTTCGGATCCGATCTTTATTTTGAGTCCGTGGGCATGATACTGACATTGATTACGCTTGGCAAGTACTTTGAAAGCCGTGCCAAAAAACGTACTACTGATGCAATCGTAGGACTGATGGATCTTTCTCCGAAAACCGCAGTGATTCTGCGTGACGGCAAAGAAGAAGAAATACCGACCGCAAATATACAGCCGGGTAATATACTTTGTGTACGCTCCGGAAGCAGTATTCCGACAGACGGTATTATTATTGACGGCAATACATCTGTGGATGAGTCAGGCATTACCGGTGAAAGTATTCCCGCAGAAAAATCAGTCGGTGATCATGTTATCGGAGGTACAGTATGTAAATCCGGATTCTTTATTATGCGTGCGGAAAAAGTCGGTGCAGATACGGTGCTTTCCCAGATAATACAGCTGGTAGATGACGCAACCGGTTCCAACGCACCTGCTCAGAAGCTTGCTGATAAGGTAAGCGGCGTTTTTGTTCCGATTGTTATGGGTATAGCACTGTTGACAGCGATTGTATGGCTTTTGCTGGGCTTTGGTCCATCTCATGCGTTTACGGCAGCAGTATCTGTTCTTGTGATCTCATGTCCATGTGCGCTTGGGCTGGCAACTCCGACGGCTATTATGGTAGGCACAGGCAAAGGATCTGCCAACGGTATTCTGATAAAATCTGCTGAAAGCCTTGAACTGGCACATAAAATTGATACGATCGTTCTGGACAAGACAGGAACCGTCACATCCGGCATGCCTGAGGTAACGGATATAATTCCGGTTGGTGATATTACCAAAAAAGAACTGTTGTCATGTGCATATTCTCTGGAAAAACTGTCAGGACATCCGCTTGCACAGGCAGTCGTCAGATTTGCAGAAAAGAAAAAAGCTGTATCTTTTGAATTGTCTGACTTCATACAGACAGATGGAGCCGGAATTTCTGCCAAAGCAAACGGAAAGACGTATTTAGCGGGAAACGTACGTATTGCAAAGCCTTATCTTGATGATGATATCCTGAAGAAAGCAGAGCAGCTGGCAGATGAAGGAAAAACACCTATGTATTTTATCTGTAACGGGAAACTGATTGGAATTATAGCGGCAGCGGATTCTGTGAAAACAACAAGTGCCGCCGCTGTCAGGACACTCGAGAGCATGGGAATCGATGTTATTATGCTGACGGGAGATAATGCGAAAACGGCAGCTGCTGTAGGTAAGAAAGCCGGAATTGTGAATATTATATCGGATGTTTATCCGGCAGACAAGGAAAATAAAATTGCTCAGTTGAAGGACAGCGGAAAATGTGTTGCTATGGTAGGCGACGGAATTAATGATGCACCGGCGCTTGCAAGAGCCGATGTGGGTATTGCAATTGGTGCCGGAACGGACATAGCAATTGATTCAGCGGACATTGTTCTGATGAAAAGTGATCTTTATGATGTTGTGAATACCATAAGACTCAGCAAAGCAGTTATGAGAACTATCCGGCAAAACCTGTTCTGGGCATTTTTCTATAATGCTATCGGAATTCCAATAGCGGCAGGAGTTTTCTTCCGTCTGGGACTGATGCTCAATCCTATGATAGGAGCAGCGGCAATGAGTTTCAGCTCGTTTTGTGTTGTTTCCAATGCACTGCGGCTCAGGCGTTTTAAAATGCAGGCGCCTGACGGCAGGCAGATTAAAAATAAAAATTTATCAAAGAAAGGAAATATGGCTATGAATGAAAATGTGGTAACTTTAAAAGTAAAAGGTATGATGTGTGAAAAATGTGTATCACACGTTAAAGAAGCACTGGAGAGTGTAGACGGAGTAAAAAATGCCGATGTAAGTCTGAAAAACAATTGCGCGCTTGTTACCTTCGAAAAAGATATTTCGTCCGATTGCCTTGTTGATGCAGTTGTTAAAGCAGGATATCAGGCAAAGGTGAAATGACGGTAGTATTTGCATTTACCTGAACAAACGGATTCAGGCTGCGGTCGTGCTTCGCACGACCGCAGCCGTCCACAACAATCTCCGAGCGCATTTAGGAACGGCGGCATGCGTGCGCATCACGCATGCCGCCTGAACAGATTAAAACCCGTATATTTTTCAAATTATATTGCATACAAATTAAGATCCCATGCGGGAATATACGGATGCTGACGCAGGTAAAGTCTGTAATCAGGACAAATTTCACTGATAAGCAACGGAATCGAGAAGATATCTTCGCTGCGGTGATAGACAGCAATGTTCAGCTTCGGTCTGTCACGGCGCAGAGTATTGATACCGCCAAGCAAAGCCTGCCGTTCACTTCCTTCAACATCCATTTTCAGATATGTCAGCTTACGTCTTTTATACAGAGTGTCAATTTTTGTGACAGCAAGTTTTTCAACTGAATTTTGCCGGATACCCGACCCTCTGCCGAGGGAGCTTTCAAAACCAATATCTCTGTCCTCTGACCAGATTCCCATGCGATAAAGACGGATATTTTTCATTCCTGCAGCGTATGCCTTAAGTTTTGAAAAAGTTTTTCTGTCCGGCTCAAGCGCAGTAATATGACTGTATTTTCCGTTTGTATAACGCAGAAGTTCGTCAATCGTATCTCCGCGATAAGCACCGAGATCGAGATAGCTTTCCGTATCGGAAAACTTTAATATCTCATCAAACACTTCATCTTTACTGCTGTAGGCGCTCCGCAGGTAGGACAGATCACCGCTGAGTTTATAATTTATGATTTTTTCAAAAACATCCTTTGACCGGCTGTCTGCAAAAAGATCATAAGATCTTCTGATATCTTCAATATTTTCTTCATAAAAACTCCTGTCCCATATGTTATCCCCATAAACCGGAACATCAGCGGCAAGCAGCCGATGCCGTTCTGACAGCAAAAAAATATGTTTCATTACATCCGGCAGAGATGTGCCGAAGGCAGTAATGATAATAAAATCTCCGAATTCTTTTTCAAAGTCGGAAACTTTCCTGACAGTGCAGCCATGAAAACTCTGTCCTCTGACAAAATCATCGCTTGCAGTGATTCCGCTTACAGTAATACTGCGGCGGGAAAATTCGTTTAATATTTTATCGGCTCCGTTGCCCATGCCGTAAATTACGACAGGGAGTACGGAGCCTTTTAATTCTTCATAAATATCTGTTTGTATAATATTCATCATATCCTCCGATGATCAGACGATAAGAAACCGAACGTATCATCTGACATACATAGAAATGTCAAATGCTTTGACAGAATGGGTAAGTGCCCCAACGGAGATAATATCTACACCGCTTTCGGCTACTGCACGAAGTGTTTCGTCTGTAATACCGCCGGAAGCTTCCAGAACAGCCTTGCCTGCTGTAATAGCAACAGCCTCTTTCATCATTTCGGGAGACATATTATCCAGCATAATCACATCTGCTTTGGCAGCAAGAGCTTCTTTCAGCTCCTCAAGATTTCTGGTTTCTACTTCTATTTTAGTCATATGACCAATTTTGCTTCTGAGTTTTGTAATAGCAGCTGTAATTCCGCCTGCTGCATCAATATGGTTATCCTTAAGCATAGCCGCATCAGAAAGATTATAGCGGTGATTTTTTGCACCTCCGCACATAACCGCATATTTTTGGAGTGGACGAAGACCCGGAAGTGTTTTTCTTGTATCCGCAATTGACGCCCCGGTACCTTCTACAATTTTAGCATACCGGTTGGATGCAGTCGCAATTCCGCTCATATGCTGTATCAGATTCAGCGCTGTACGCTCTCCTTTAAGCAGAACAGCAGTTTTGCCTTTAAGTTTCATAATATCTTCGCCGTACTTTACAGCGTCACCATCACGTTTGAGGAACTCGATTTGTGTAGTTTCATCCAGCATTGTAAATACTCGTGCGGCAACTTCAGTTCCGCAGACAATACCGTCAGCTTTTGCCATTAGTCTGCCTTCACCGTTCTGAGCGGCCGGAATCAGATAATCCGTGGTAACATCACAATAATTTATATCTTCCATGAGTGCAGATTTTATAAGATTATCAACATAAAATTTATTCAGAATCATTTTCGCTTAATACCTCCTCCAGTATAATTACAGCAACCTGAGCCAGACTTCTTGCTTCAATAAAGTCACGGTTAATTTCGTATCCTCCGTTTAACAAATCATCAAGAATTTCTCTGGCACGGGCAAGATTAGCCGGAACCGCCTCAGGTTTTTTAATAACAAAATGGCAGTCCTGCATCAGTTTTCTGATTTCTGTCCGGTAGCCGTGGGGAAGCTGTTTGCCTTCGAGATTACCGTCATTGCCAATATCAGCAAACGGTGTATTATTATCCGTTTTCATTCTTTCCATAATATCTGCGGCTGCACGTCTTGAGAACACAAGTGCCTCCAGAAGTGAATTGCTGGCAAGACGATTGGCACCATGTACACCCGTATGACTGCATTCGCCGGCTGCATAAAGCCGATCAACCGTTGTTCTGGCATGAAGATCCACATCGATTCCGCCCATGAGATAATGCTGACAAGGAAAAACGGGGATCCAGTCTTTCGTAATATCGATATTTTCTTCCAGACATTTCTGATAAATCATGGGAAAACGTTCCCTGATGAATTCAGGGTCCTTATGAGTGATGTCAAGATAGAACTTTTCACTGTCTGTTGCTTTGGATTCCAACATAATCGCATTTGATACAACATCTCTCGGTGCAAGTTCTCCTCTGTCGTCATATTTATGTGCAAAGCGTTTTCCCTCACAATTGAGCAGATAAGCCCCTTCTCCTCTTACGGCTTCGCTGATCAGAAAACGTTCTCTGTCATTTTCAGCAGCGAATGCTGTAGGATGAAACTGGATCCAACTGAGATGTTTAACAGCAGCACCAAGCATATAAGCGAAAGTGATACCATCTCCCGTAGCTATTGCAGAATTTGTAGTATACTGATAGACCCGTCCTATACCGCCTGAAGCCAAAATACAGTAGCGAACAGCAGCAGTGCATGCTGTTCCATTCTGAAGGATCATTCCGGCAACAAATCCGTTGTCTGTTTTATCCAGCTGATAAAGAAGTGTATTCTCGTATATATCAATATTAGGACGATTTTTTACAGTTTCAATAAGCTGATCAGTAATTGCTTTACCGGTAGAATCTTTATGATGAACGATTCTGTGGCGGGAATGTCCGGCTTCCAGTGTTTTCTGCATTTCACCGTTTTCGTCCAGATCGAAGTCCACACCAAGATTTTTTATTTTCATAACATCGGAAGGACCTTCTTTTACCAGAACTTCGACAGCGGCAAGATTATTTTTATATTTGCCTGCAGTCAGCGTATCCTGAATATGCAATTGGCAGTCATCGTTGACTGTATCAAGCACCGCAGCAACACCGCCCTGTGCGAGTGAACTATTGGAAAGAGAAAGTTCTCTTTTGGAGATCAGCAGCACCGATATATTTTCGGGAAACTGCAAAGCGCCGTAAAGACCTGCTGCACCTGTTCCTACGATAAGAACGTCATATTCCTTGTTCATATATAAGACCTCGCTTACGTTAAAAACTAATCATACTTATCTTATTGTAGCACATTTTTATTGATTTTTAAACAGTAAATTACTAATTTATAAAAAATTGTAAATTCAACGTCATTTCGCTGCCGGTGTGACTATTAAGCACTACTAATAGCAAACACTTAATACTGATCTACGATAATAAGCAGACAATTTTTTTCGGTCTGATTTTCTCAATACTGCACCATCGTTCTTGTCTTGCGAAAATATCCTCGCAGATTCAAGGCTACTTTCTACAGATATTAGTATAGGTATTCCTTCTATCCGCAATAGGTATAAGAGGGGACGCCCCGGTAAAGAGAGCGTCCCCTTGCGGCGGTACGGACAAACGGATAATGACGTCACGCCGGCATCGAATTTACATTTTACTTAAAATTACGGAGCGTAAGAGTATACAATTTCTGTAACCTTTCCGTTTTCAAGGAAAAATTCCAGTCTGTTCTTACCGCCATCAACTGTATAGGAATAAAGCATTTCATCCTGTTCTGCTGCTTTTCCGTAAGCCGCCTCAATATCAGCTGTACTGCTGCCAACAGCAATTCCCTTTGAGGTTGCTGCACCTGCTCCGGTAATATCGATATTATAAATCTTTTCACCTTCGCTGTCAGTCAATGTCTGAACTGTAAAGCCGTTATAGTGATAAAGCTTGTCATCAGGCGAATCAATAGAAAGACAGCTGGGCAGACTTTCTATATTGGATGCTGTACCCAGTACTGCTAATGCATCGTTAATCTTGGTAAGCAGTGCAATATTACTGCCATTAAAGGTAAAAGAAAGATCCGAATTGCTGTAACTTCCGGTTGAAGCGGGCACAACAGATGATTCTGCCGGTTGTTCAGGCTGAGGCTGAGCCGGCTGCTGCGGTTCCTGTGAAGATTCAGCCGGAACTGTTTCCGTGACAGTGGTAATAACCTGCTGTTCGGGTGCTGCCGAACTTTCTTGTACGCTTTCTTCTGTTTCAGAACTTTCCTGTTTGCTGCTTTCTTCTTTTGATTCTTCTTTTTTGGATTCTTCCTTGCTGCTTTCCTGTTTGCTGCTTTCCTGCTTACTGCTCTCCTGCTTGGAGCTTTCTTCTGCTGAACTATCTGCAGAGGACTGCACACTCTCCTCTATAGATATCTGTCCCTTGGATTCTTCTTCAGCCGTATTCTGAGAACAGCCGGCAAAAGCCATTGTCATACATGCAAGCATTGCAACTGCAATTATTTTTTTCATTTTCATACGTCCTTTCTTTTATCGTATACATTTATAAAAATTTTGAAAGTCTTTAGATAACCAGTTTATTTATATGAATATTTACTAATTCCTTCTCTGTATCCGTAAAAGTCTGTTAAACCTGATTTTGAAGTAATCTATTTACTGATTATCACAGAGATCCGGACCTGTCCTGCCTGTTCACCAAGATTTTGTATCAGTGCAGAAAATCCATAATCTGATTTTTCTGTCCGGTTTAACAGTTCTGTTTCAGTAACCGGAAAAGCTTCGTAAAAGCTTTCCTGTTTATCGTCTTTGACCTTGATGTAAATACGGGATTCCGTATTTACATTTTTCTGATCAAGAATACCATATACCTTCAAAGCACCGTTATCATTTTTTACCTGAACGATGTTGTTCCTGTCATTTCTTACCTCGGTACCGCTTGGCGCAGCAACTGCCGGAGCATACAGCATCGGTACGGTATCCGTAATATTGTCAAGTTTTCTTTCAACCATCTCATAAACTATGTCGTTATATTTTCCGGCAGTATCCTTCAGATCAAAACCTCTTGTTCTGGTAATATACGTCGATTTGTAATTAGTTATCAGATATGGAAGCATTGCTCTGGAAAATGAATCTCTTGAAATATACAGTGACCCTTTGCCGCCTGGATTTACGGTACGGATATTTGTATCGTTTTCTTCCTTATCGCTCATCAGGTCTTTCAGCAATTCATCGTTTTTCTGTCCGGTTCTTGGCTGCATAAAACGAACTTTGGAAACGTCAATATCAAAATAATACTGACTGCATTTCGGCGGAGCTGACGGATAAAGAATCTTGGCAATATCGCCTTCCCAGTCATTCTTAACGGAATAATCAGTTCCGGAAAAGCTTTCGTGTTCCGAGCCCAGTCCATTCATAACTGCATTGTAACCGTAAAGTGCTCCCAATCCATTCCAGTGAGTATCAGTTTGAAGATACAGCTGAATTTCGTTATTTTTTTGTTTTAGCATCTCATCTTTCAGACTAACATAGTTTATTTTATCATCTTTAAGATATTTTTCAAGTACCGAAAGAGTATTTTTTTCATTTTTAATATATCCTGCCGGCATATATTCAGGATATATTTCATTTTTATTAGCTGCGACAGTAAATACAAAATTTGCACCTTGTTCTGTTACGCTTTTCTGCATAATACGAATTGTTTCAGCAATGTTATGTATAGATCTGTCACTTTTTCGAACACCAATGTATTCGTCAACGCTTTCGCCGGTAAACAGCCATCCATTGCTGCCGGTAATAACATCGTTGCTTTCCTTACGCAGAAGCCCCGCTGCTAAAGCGTTCTGTGCAGTAATTACCTGCGGACGGAATGGAATTGATTTTGTAAAATAGTCATCAAATTCAGTTCCGATATTATTGTTAATTTGTCCGTTGCTGATCAGTTCAGGAACTTTCGCTGCATCTTCTTTACCGACCGTATCCGACGAAGGAAACATCAATGTTGCGGCAGCAGGAATGCAGCAGCTTGCCGTAAATAAAGCAATATAAATGATACTTATTGTTTTTTTCAATTTACTGCGCCTCCTTTAAAACCTGAAATAGATAAACGGGTTATACGTTGCCGTAAACAAATTCATAACGCACAGTGCAAACAGGATCAATGAAACAGCTGAACCGATATATTCACTTATTGCTTTCTTATTTAATTCCTCAAATTTATGACTGATGCGGCGGATTATATCTGTCGAAAAAGCAGCGGCGAAAACCAGTACAATAGCTGTGTAAGGTGTGAAAGCAAGAGAATACACATAGCTTGAAAGCATATTTCCCTGATCAAATCCTGTAAACATTCTTCCTATGTAGCTGCATGCGGCACCTATATTGTCAGCACGGAAAAAGATAAACGCAAACATAGCCACAAGCAGTACATAAATATGCGAGATGATTTTTCTGGCAATATTATTTTTATATTTATCTTTCACAAAGAATATAATTTCATACTGCTCTAAAAGAAGGAACAATCCGTGCATAAGTCCCCAGACAACAAAAGTCAGATTGGCACCATGCCACAATCCTGTCAGAAAGAATACAATACACTTATTAATACCTGTGCGGAGTTTTCCTTTACGATTTCCGCCCAGCGGTATATAGACATATTCCTTAAACCATGTTGATACCGAAATATTCCATCTTCTCCAGAATTCCTGCATAGAATCCGAGGAAAGAGGATAGTTAAAATTCTCTTTAAATTCAAAACCAAACATTTTACCCAAACCGATAGCCATATCGCTGTATCCGCTGAAATCAAAGAAAATTTGCAGCATATAAGCAGCTGCTCCGATCCATAATGCTCCGGCACTCATTTCAGAAGAAGGATAATTAAAGGCAGCATCAGCAATTTGCCCCATTGTATTTGCAATCAGCATTTTTTTTGCAAGACCATAGATAAAACGACGAATTCCAAGCGTAGTTTTATCCATCGTAACTTTTCTGTTTTTAATCTGATCGGCAAGATCAGAAAATTTAACAATTGGTCCTGCAATCAGCTGCGGAAAAAGCGAAATGTATAAGAAAATATTAAGAATATTTTTTTCTTTAAGCTCAGGTTCTTTATACACATCAATAACATAAGACATTGCCTGAAATGTAAAGAAAGAAATCCCAACAGGCAGGCTGATAATGGGAACCGGAATATTTAATCCTGTAATATTGTCGAAAAGCGAAACACTGAAGCTTAAATATTTAAATACATAGAGCATCAGCAAATTAAATATTACCGAAAGTATAAGAATTTGGCTTTTATACTTTTTGTCCATTCCTAATCCAAAAAAGTAATTGACGATAATCGAAAGTATCATCAGCAATACTGCTTTTGGTTCACCATAAGCATAAAAGAAAAGACTTGCTATAATTAGAATGACATTTCTCACTGTTATGTTTTTACAGATCAGGTACAAAAGGTACGTAAGCGGCAAAAACATAAACAGGAATACTGTTGAACTGAAAACCATTGTTTTTTCCTTTCCTTACAATTATTTTAGTCTATTGTAAAAGTCTGAAATTCCTTTTTCAATACGGTTTTTTGATATCGTGTGTGTTTACAATTTTTCTCCGCTGTAATCCGTCATTTTCACAGCCTTTGCGGAGTAAGCAACTACTTTTTGACTTTTATGGCGGCACAAACTCCGCCTTTTTACAATCGGCTATCACGATTCCGACAAAAAACTCTGTTTTTATTGTACCACAATGCAAAACCAACCGCAAGAAAAGCATAAAATATTTCCTAACCAACTCTGCTTATACTAATATTCGATAGAAAGCTGGCTTTGATTAAAAAAACAGACCGCAAAGGCTGTCTGTTTTTTATCAGATATTAGTATTCTATATACAGTATAAAGCGTGACACCGGCTGACCGTTGTCACGCTTTGCAGCTGAGTTTAAGTTTTTCAATACACAGCTGACTTAAAATTGCTTTTTCAGCCTTCAATCACTCTGTTTCGGAGAGTAACGAGCCTGCTGCTGTAAGATGCACATTCTGCAGAATGGGTAACTTGCAGAATGGTTATACCTTTCTCTTGGTTAAGCCGACGGAACAGCTGCATAATCTCTGCTCCCGAGGCTGAATCAAGGTTTCCGGTCGGTTCATCAGCAAGAATGATTTCCGGTTCTCCCAAAACAGCTCTTGCAATAGCGACACGCTGCTGCTGACCGCCGGAAAGCTGTGACGGATAAGATTTTACTTTACTTTGAAGTCCTGTAATTTCAAGAATTTCCTCGTATTTTGACCTGTATTCAGAAATGTTCCGTCCGCTCATTTCCAGCGGAAGAAGAATATTATCCTCAACTGTCAGATTCGCTGCAAGGTTATAAAACTGAAATACAAAACCCATGTTTTTACAGCGCAGCTGTGACAGCTTTTTATCATCAAGATTTGTAATGTTCTGCCCAGCTACATAAATTTCTCCTGTAAAATCTCTGTCAAGTCCGCCAATCAGATAAAGCAGGGTTGATTTACCGCTGCCTGATTCACCCATTAGCGATACGAAGCTTCCTTTTTCAATATTCAGGTCAGCCCCATCTAAAACAACCTGGGCTGTCTCACCTTTTCCAAAGGTCTTATGTATATTTCTGGCACTGATAACTATATTGCTTTCGTTCATTTTATATCCCCCTCATAATTTATTCTGCACTTGTCTTTATTTCTTCTGCAATATTCATTTTTGAAAGCATTCTTACGGGTTTCACTGCAACCACCATCAGTATAACAAACACAGCTGCACCAAATATCACAGCATACAATAACGGATGGATAAGTGATACACTCATGTTCAGCATAGACAATGCCTTGTTTATTATCTTCAAAATATACATTCCGAAAATAACTGCCGAAACTACTGATATACCGCTTGTCAGCACAGTTTCAGAAATAATAAGCTTTTTAAGTTTGTCTTTGCTCATAGATGTGGAATAATATATCGCATATTTTCTTCTTGACTGCTCAAAACCCATCAGCATATTGCTTGATGTTCCCATAAGTGAAAGCGCAAGACCAAGTATTATAACTGCGTATACGATTGTCATAATACTCTGCATCTCAGCTATGTTTTCCTGTAAATATTCCTCAACCGTTTTTATGGCTGTTGATTCATCCATTAATGTTGATTTTAGTATATCAAGTACATATGCCTCTTTTCCAGGTGCTGTTTTAATAAGAACTGATGAAGGTTCATCAAAATATACGCTTTTGTAGGTATTCAGATTAACCAATGCTGTATTTCCCATATTATTAAAGTGACCGGCATCGATTAAGCATTTTATTTTCAATTTCAGCTCTTTTGGAAGATATTTTTCTAATCTCAGCTTCAATGTTATCTCGTCGCCAACATTCAGTGAAAGTTTTGACGCAAGTACTTTATCAATAGCAACTTCATTTTCAGCCAATGAATCGGGGCAGTCATTTATTCCTGAAAAATAACGAAATCCGCCGTCATTATAACCCATCACGGTCAGATCACGTTCGGTACCATTCAGTTCCGCTTTGGTATCAAAGCGCAGGAACTTGTAATACAAACATTCTACTCCCTGTATGGCATCGGCATTTTCAGCAAGGTAATTATATTGACTGCCTTCCTGACTTGCTGCTGTGATAATAAGCTCTGTATTATAAATAGGTGCTGTCAAATAGCTCAAAAGGGATACAGCAATAATCAGCATAGAAATCGTCAGTGATATTGCTGATAAGATCAGCTGTGACGATGATATACTGCTTTTTGTTGCAGCAATTTCCTTTACAGCTAATTTTGCAACTGGCATTTTCCATTTTCCGAACAGAACCGAAAGTGCCTTAGACAATAACGCAATGAGCATAGGATATATCATTACTGCACCGATTGCAGAAGAAAAAGCAGCAACAATTGTCATTATAAAATCATCAATAAAAAGATAAGCTGCAATTCCTGTTACTAAAAGCACGACACCAAATATGGTAAGGAACTTTGACGGTATGTATGCAGTTTCCTTTGTGCCAAAAATAATATCCCTGACAGGTGTTTTGGCTGCTTTTATAACTGCCGCAGCTGAGAACAGGAGCTGGATCAGTATTACTGCCAATATCACCAGACAGATCGTAAAGAAATTAATCCCGTCTGATTTCGTCATATCCTCTGCTCCGGCAGCAGCAAACATTCCAAGCTCGGTATTTCCTCTTATCGGCAAAAACAGAAGTGTTCCCAGCAATCCTCCGCACAATCCGTAAAAAGCACTTTCTGACAACAAAATCAATCCGGTCCCCTTTATGCTTCCTCCG
>CACZPV010000215.1 GCA_902783065.1 uncultured Ruminococcus sp. | reverse complement strand
TTTTATTGCATAAACATTCATTTTCTTTAATTTTATGCAAGTATTTATGGAATTTTATTCAAAAATTATCACAGTTGTAATTGAAATTCACCAAATCGGAGGGGGGACTGAATAGTTACAATTTGTTTAATTAAACATTCTGAACATGAAATAATCGGGGTTTTATTATTTAACTTAAACTTCCCGCGGCAGGAGGAAAAATCTATGAGTAAGTTGCAAGATTTGATCGTACAATATTTTAATGAAGACAAAGATAAAAAAATATTTGACCAGATTATTAATGAGTTACAGACCTGCGATACTGTGTGGTCGGCTTTCTCTCCGATCACCAAAAATCATTTTGTCGATTATGTACAGGGCAGACCTACAGCGTTCCTGTTTTCTGAGCAGGAATACTGCAAACAGTATTGTAATCATATGAAACAGTCTGGTTTTACAGTAGGCAGTGCCGAATGTTCCAAAGAAAACCGTCTTAGTATGTTTGCTGATTATCACAGAAGTGGATTTGAATGTATTATCATTGATAACGGAAAACGTTATCTTGTGATCGAACTGAGTGACCTTATTAACATTCCTGATTATTCTGAAATTCCTCTGGAAAACAGACCCGTCATAAATCCGGACCTCGTATGCAGTGCCGATCGTTTCTTTCAGTGTCTGGAGAGTAAAACCCTGACCCCGGATAAGGAAATCAATCTTCTCATCGATACCTACAATGCTAAATATGTTATTCCGATACAAGGGGAAATTACAAATAATACTGCTAATATTCCTGCACTCGAACGCAGCGACGGATTGAAGGTCGTACCGTTCTTTACAGATATTGCTGAGTACAGAAAATATGACGGAAAAGGAAAATATAAACCTGCTATGGCAGATTATACCCAGATCGAGAGTTTCTGCAATGCCGGTGAAACAGTTGTTATCAATCCGTTGGGTTTCAATTTTACACTTAATAAAAAGACGATTGATGCCGTACATAATGCACTTAATGCAGTACCGAAGGGCGGAAAGACCGACAGAGCTGTCATTTTCACTCCTGAAAAGGTTCCGGCAAAGCTTATAGATGGTCTGTCGCCAATGCTTGATATAACGGAAGGCGTTAATGCTGCCTATATCAAAGGTCTGAGAAAGAACAATGAATCCAGTCTGCTGCTTATTGTTGACTGCGGTGAAAGCGATGCTGAAACTACTAAATTAATTATGGATGCCGTGAAAGAGCGGGCTGAAGAACTGGCAGACGGTGAAAAAATAGAATATATCACCGCTGCATCGGGAATCGGCAAAACCGCTGTTGCTGAAACAGAACCTTTCTTTGAAAGAATTACCATTGATGCCTCTTTAGCACCGGAAAATGTGGACTAAAAACTGAATACGTAAAACCAAGTATTTATAATCAATAAAAGTGTAGCTTTAATGTTTTGCAGGGTTAAAACAATGAAAATCAGAAAAATAGCTGCTGCCTTACTGTCTGCAATAATATTGGGAACTGCTGCTTCTACTGCAGTTTTTGCAAGAGATTTCATTCCTGATGATGAGTTGACTGATTATCTGACTTCCGGTAACCATACGATCGGTATTACAGGAGATTTTACCAACTGGAACAGCATGAATGATATTATAATGACGGATGCTGACGGTGACGGAGTGTATATCGGCGTAATTCGTGACCTTGATGAAGGTGTCCATGAGTTAAAGGTGCGTACAGACTGCTCGTGGGAGGATAACTGGGGAGCTTATGAAGCTGAAAAAGACAGCTCTTTTAACAGCCTTCAAAATTTTTCAGTAACAGTGGAAAAACCGACAGATGTTTTTGTTACTTTCGATACCAGAGGAGAAAACTATCTTAACTGGTCAATCGCAGCTTACTCTACGGAAGAAATGACGCCGGGTAAATATGGTATCACCGGAACCATAACACAGTGGGAATCGGCAGATAAAGATTATCCTATGTACGAGATTACACCGGGTAAGTATGTTGGTATTATTAAAGATGCACCGTTTGGTCAGCAGCAATTCGTTATTCGTAATGCTGAAAATACAGATGAAATCTATGCAGTATATGAGGCTGAGTATGATCGTACCAGAAACAGTCAGATCAATTGTAAAACAATAATTTCCGGTTCCGGAGATATAATTGTGGAGTTTGATACAACGGGTGAGGACGAAGCATTATGGCCTGTATCCTTTGCTGTGATTGACGGAGAAGGAAATATCAGTGATATTCAATATACAGGCAAGGGAAACAATCTTGAATCGTCTGTGGATGAGTCGTCAGTTGTTTTGTCATCAGAAAATGAAGAATCCGAGAGTATGCCACAGCTGACAGAGTCTTCGCAGGAAAATTCTGAAAAGGAAATTATTCTGGAAAATTCTACGGAATTGAAAGATCCGTCGGGAAACGAATCAAAAAACACTTCTGTTGAACAGAGTGGAAAATCTGGAAATAAATCGTCCGGAGTTTCTGTGAATTCAGTAGCCGGAACCACAAACTCTGCAGTTACAGTATCAGCTTCTGCCAACGCACCTTCCACAGGAAGCAGCGTACTGCTTACAGCAATATGTGTTACAGCAGCCGCAGCAGCATTGGGAGTGATCGTTCTTCTGGGAAAAGGGAAGAAAGAACGATAAAGTAATATGTACTTCCTATACCATAGTATTTTCAAATAAAAACTATATCATGTTTATTAAGTTGTTTCTGATATTAATGTTTTTAGCCGCCCGCAGTAAGCGGGCGGCTAAAAACATTTTTGATATAATATTATTTCCTGAATCTGTGAAGCCGTCCCCTTCCAAGTGGGAAGGGGACGGGCAAAATAATTAATAAAACTCTGCATTATAGACACATTTTTACTGTACATCAATACCGAGTTTCACTGATTCAGGTATTCTTTATACCGGGTAATGTATCAAACATTATTGAGAATTACCGGTTTTGCATACCAGATGGTTTCAGCATAATCTCTGATAGATCTGTCAGAAGCAAATCTGCCGGATTTTGCTATATTAATAAGTGACATCTTGTTCCATACATTCTTTTCATCGTAAAGCTTAGATGCTTTCTGCTGAGTGGATGCATAATCAGCAAAATCAGCAAGCACCATGTACGGATCGGAAGTCTGTAAGGAAGTGACAATATCATTAAAACGGTCACCAAATTCTGAGCGGATACCATCTACGGCTGCTTTGATTATATGGTTATTATTGTATGGAATACTCGGGTTGTAGCCCTGCTTTTTAAGCTGATTAACCTCCGGTGTTGTCATACCGAAGATGAGGGAGTTGGTATCACCTACAACATCGTGGATTTCAACATTTGCGCCATCCAGTGTGCCAAGGGTAATAGCACCATTGATCATGAACTTCATATTGGAAGTACCGGATGCTTCTGTGCCGGCAAGAGAAATCTGTTCGCTTATTTCGGCAGCAGGAATCAGTTTTTCAGCAACAGAAACTCTGTAATCCTCCAGATATACAACCTTAAGCTTTTTATTGACTCTGGGGTCGTTATTGATTTTATCAGCAAGCGCAACGATAAACTGAATAATCTGCTTTGCAAAATAGTAACCCGGTGCAGCTTTGGCACCAAAAATATAGGTCTTTGGCGTATATTCAGCGTTAGGATTATCTCTGAGCCACTGATAGGTGCTGTAAATGTGCAGAGCGTTAAGCAGCTGACGCTTGTACTCGTGCAGACGCTTTACCTGCACATCGAAAATTGAATCGGGGTTAACTTTGATTCCGTTATTCTGAAGAATATATTTAGCCATACGCTCTTTGTTCTGTTTTTTAATAGCGGCAAGCTTTGCAAGAACAACGGCATCACTCTTATATGCCATCAGACCTTCAAGAGCATTTGCGTCTTTGATGAATTTATCACCGATCAGTTCGGTGATCAGTTTTGCAAGACCGGGATTACTCTGATTGAGCCAGCGGCGGTGTGCTATACCATTGGTAACATTCTTGAATTTTTCAGGTGTTACCGTGAAGAAATCATTGAATACACTGTCTTTGAGAATTTCACTGTGAAGCTTGGAAACACCGTTTACGGAATGCGAGGCAATTACTGCAAGGTTAGCCATTCTTACGATACCGTCATTAATAACCGCCATTCTGCCGATTTTCCAGCCGTCAACACCCATTTTATTCATTTCTTCACAGAAGCGGCGGTTGATTTCCTCAACGATCTGATAGATTCTCGGAAGCTTTCTCTGGAACATATCAACCTGCCAGCATTCAAGTGCTTCGCTCATAACAGTATGGTTGGTATATGCAATTGTGCGTGTTACGATATCCCAGGACTGATCCCATCCGTAGCCGCATTCGTCAAGCATAATTCTCATCAGTTCGGGAATAGCAA
>CACZPV010000214.1 GCA_902783065.1 uncultured Ruminococcus sp. | reverse complement strand
TTCCAGCACAGAAAAAGGAGATAATACTATCGTCCGTTACAGAAGCTGGGATAACCTTCAATATTGGTTCAGAGGCATAGAAAAATTTGCACCCTGGGTAAACAGAGTGCACTTCGTGACATGGGGGCATCTGCCTCCGTGGCTTAATACTGAGCATCCTAAACTTAACATTGTAAATCACAGGGACTATATTCCCGAAAAGTACCTCCCTACTTTTAACGCGAATACAATAGAGCTGAATCTTCATCGTATTGAGGGGCTTGCAGATCAATTTGTGTATTTTAATGATGATATGTTCATAACCGACTATGTGAAGCCGGAGGATTTTTTTACAGATGGCAAGCCTATGGATACATACGGACTGGACTGTATATTCTTTGGAAAGAAAAGTGCGGGATTTTTTAACGGCAACGATATCGAACTTATCAATACTCATTTCGATAAAAATGAATGTCTGAAACGTGATCGAAGAAAGTGGTTTACTCTGAAAAATGGTGTTAAAAGAGTAATAAAGACCCGTGTCCTTAATATGTGGCCATGGTTTCCGGGAATGTATTATAACCACCTTCCCAGCAATTTTCTGAAAAGTACTTTTGTTAAAATCTGGAATGAGGAAGGGGATGTACTGGATCAGACTTGTATGGATAAATTTCGTACAAAATCCAACTGCAACCAGTGGCTGATGAAATTCTGGCAGCTGGCTGAGGGTACCAGTATACCCAGAGGGCTTTCTATAGGAAGATGCTTTCATATAAAGGATAATATATGGGATGAGGCATTGTCATCTATAGAGAACGGTAAATACAGACTTATATGTGTAAACGATACGGTAAATACAAAGGATTTTGAATTACAGAAACAACAGGTGATAGATGCCTTTGAAAAATTGCTGCCGGAAAAATGTGGATTTGAAAAATGAAGTTCTGAGGGATGAATTATGATCGATTATAGATATAAAATATCGGTAGTTATGCCGGTTTATAATACGGAAAAATACCTTGCCGAAGCAGTGGATTCCGTTATCGCACAGACCATGGGATTTGAAAATAATATACAGCTGATCCTTGTCAATGACGGGAGTACAGATAAAAGCGGAAAGATCTGTGAGGAGTATCAGAATAAATATCCCGAAAATGTAGTTTGCCTGACGCAGAAAAACAGCGGTGCTGCCGCTGCCAGAAATCTCGGAATGAAAAGCGTCAAGGGAAAATATGTCAATTTTTTTGATTCGGATGATAAGTGGGAAAAAGATGCTTTTCAGAAGCTGTATGATTTCCTGGAAAATAATCATGATAAAACAGATGCAGCTGCTGCAAGAAAAAAGCATTTTGACGGCGGAAACGGTTATCATAGTCTTGATTATAAGTTCAATAAGTCATTGGTGGCGGATCTGAATAAACGTTTTGATCTTGTACAAATGGATGTGACAAGTGTTCTGATACGTACAGAAGCAATTGGAAATGTATCCTTCTGTGAAAAACTCTGTTATGGAGAGGATACTCGTTTTATCAATACAATTCTGCTTGAAAAATGTACTATTGGTATTGTCAGAGAAGCAGTGCATTATCATAGAATCAGAACGGACGGAACCGCAGTTCAGCAGAAAGAAAATTATTCTGACAGCTATTATTTTGATTCTCCGAAATACCTGCATAAGTATCTTTTTGATCTGTCCAATGATAAATATGGGTCAATCAAAAAGTTCATACAGTATGCTTTGATGTATGATATAACATGCCGCTTAAAAAAGCCTGTATTTAAACTTCTGACTAATGATAAATACGAAGAATATGCCGGTATAATCAGAAATCTTATAAAAAATATTGATGATGAAATTATTTACCGTCAGAGAAGCATCTATATGAATATGAAAATGTATGCTCTTTCTCTGAAATATGATCATGATGTTCGTAAGGATCTTGTGTGGTCTGACGGTAAAATTATGTATAAGGATTTCATGACAATTGATCTGGCACAGGCACAGACACTTCTGATCTGGGATCATGTGGAGATAAAGGGCAACATTCTTCGTGTGGAAGGAAAAGATAATTGCTGGATGAGGGGAGATGACTTCAATTATTATGCTAAAGTAAGCGGTGAAGTCTATTATCCGTCTTATTACTACTGCAAAAAGTTCGATCTTGTGACGATGGACGGTTCTGTAAACAGGGGACGAGCTGTGGTATTTGAATTTCATCTTAACAGGGATAAGGAACAGAAGATCAGCTTTTTTTACCGGTTCAAAGATTATACCAGTGAAATTGATATTTCTTTCGGAAAGTTTTCTCATCTGCCGAAGGTGGGAGGCGGTTATTATGCCAAGGATGCAATTATACTCAGAAAAGATGAAAAGAATTTAGTAACCTGCCCTAATACTGAGGAAAATCGTGAGGCTTTTGAGGAAGAATACCGCAAAGTATTGACGGAACAGGGCAGAGAGGATATAATTGAAATCAGAAAGCAATATTTTGCCAGAAAAGCAGAAAAGAAAAAAGAAATATGGATGATCTCGGACAGAACCTACGTGGCTAATGATAACGGTGAGCACTTTTTCCGCTATATGAACAGGCGTCCTCATATTAAAACAGACGTCTTTTTTAGTATTAATGAAGACTGTGAGGATTACGAAAGAATGAAAAAGTACGGAAAAGTTATTCCGTACGATACAGATGAGTACCGGATGAATTTTCTGCTGTCGGATAAACTGATTTCTTCATCTGTGTCTGATTATTTGTTCAATCCTTTTGGTGATGATAAAAAATATCTCGTTGATCTTATACATTATGATTTTATATTTTTACAGCATGGTATTATTAAGGACGATATGTCGTTATGGCTGAATAAATTCAATAAGGATATCAAGCTGTTTGTTACATCTTCTGTTCCGGAATATCTTTCCATAGTCAACGGGGATTATTGTTACGAAAAAGAAGAAATTACCCTTACAGGACTTGCACGTTTTGATCAGCTTTATAAAATGAATAAGCATAAAAAGGCGGACAGAAAAATTCTTATTATGCCGACATGGAGAAAAGGAATTATCGGCAGTTATGATTCAAAATCAAATAAAAGTATCTATTCTGATCGGTTTAAAGAAACTGAATATTATAAGTTTTATAACGCTCTGATGAATGATCAAAGGCTATTAAAGGCTATGAAGGAAAACGGCTACAGCGGACTTTTGTGTATGCATCCTATGCACTGTGAACAGTGGCGTGATTTTGAAGCTAATGATGTATTTGCAGTAAATGACGGTCTTGTGGATTATCAGAAGGAATTTGTTGAGAGTGCGCTGTTGGTAACAGATTATTCAAGTGTAGCTTTCGATTTTGCCTATCTGAAAAAACCTGTTGTTTATACTCAGTTTGATAGGGAAGAATTCTATCAGAAACATACATATAGCGAAGGATATTTCAGCTACGAAAAGAACGGTTTTGGTCCTGTATGCATGGATCTTGATTCAGCGGTAAAGGCAATTATTGACGAAATAAACAGCAGATGCCAGAACAGTGAGGAATATGTTAAGCGTATTGAAGAATTTTATCCTTACCATGATGCTCATTGCTGTAAACGCATCTATGAAAGTATACGTGAAATGAATTGATGAGAGTTTTTTCTTATACCTGAATCCGTGTTTTTTTATATATATTAAGAAAAATGCATTGTAATGCGGTGTATTATATATTATCCGATGTTTCCCTGATTTTACCAATTTATGTAAAAGAAAAAGCTTGGTTTTTTTGTGA
>CACZPV010000213.1 GCA_902783065.1 uncultured Ruminococcus sp. | reverse complement strand
CCCGAAAGTCAAAAAGTAGTTTTTTTAACGCAAAAGCTACGAAAATCACGGATTACAGCGGAAAAGAATTGTAAAATACATGATATCAAAAACCGCATGGATAAAGGAAATTCAGACTTTTACAATCGACTAAAATTTTGATGATAAAAGGAGACATTATGAAAAATAAAAGTAATTTGAAAAGAAACGTGGTTTGTGGAATTATTTTAATTATAGTTGCGGCAGTGATCGTTCTGATTATTTATCGCGGCGGTACCCGCAGAGCTGTTTCAGGAATTGATGATCCAATACAAACCGATACAGCCGGTGAAACTCTGATGGAAATTGATGATTATCACATAACTATAAGCTATCAATATAATTATGATATTGAAGCATTGGTTGTACACACCCAGGATTACTGGGGATTTAATCTGGATGATAAATTAGCCCGAAAAGATCTGGCTCTGGCATGGGGAGCAGTTGCAGAATACAATGAATGGGTAGACTTTCACTGGGGACAGGGCGGAAGATGGTATTCCTTTAAACCCGATTCTTACAGCGAAATTGAAGCCGTTGGCGGTATGGCAGGAATTTCACAACATTCTGCCAATACCCATGTTATTCCGGCTAATGATGGTATTGCGTGGAAGGTACAATGTATCAGACGAGGCGATCATATTCGTCTGAAAGGCTATCTTGTCAATGTTGATGCATACAAATCTGACGGTACCAGATATTACTGGCATTCCAGTACAACACGAACAGATACCGGCGATGGTTCGTGCGAAGTGATGTATGTTACAGATGTAACATGGCTTTGAATTATTATTCTACAGATCAAAATTATATCATTATTAATCTGATAAGCCGCCGCTAATAAAAACAGCGGCGGCTTACGCAATCATCGGGTTAATTACTCCCACTCCCGGACAGCATCGTTATAATACTGAATAAGAACAGGCTTTGTAAGACGATTGATTTCTGTGTCCTTTTGTATTTCATCTTTTCCAAAAACAAACAGAGCCGGAAGATTATCCTCTGTCAGAAATTTTGTATCATCCGGAAGCGGATGACACTTTTTCAATTCCTGCTTTGATGCCATATGAAAACCCCAGTCACCAAAAGCCGGAACCTGTAAGTGAAATGACTTGACATTAAGATCTTCGCTTTGCATAGTTTTTTCAATACACCAATACGCACTTTTAGCATAGTACGGACTGGTTGACTGTACATTCATAACTCCTCCCGAAGCAAGATGGGATGCGCACATACGGTAGAAAACATTAGTATATAGTTTATTCAGTGATTCATTGTTAGGGTCAGGCAGATCCACAATGATAACATCATACAAGTCCTTATTGTTTTCCAGATATTCGTAGGCATCCATATTAATGATCTTTACCCGGCTGTTTTTTAAAGAATTACCGTTAACGGAAGTAATCTGCGGATCACTGCTGCAAAGCTCTGTCATTGCCTTATCGAGATCTATCAGGGTGATATGGGTTTCCGGATATTTCAGCAGCTCTCTTGCTGCCATTCCGTCACCACCTCCAAGAATAAGTACCTGATCATGTTTTTCAGCATATGCAAGCGGAACATGGATCAGTGCCTCGTGATAACGGTATTCATCAACAGTTGAAAACTGACAGTTGCCATCAATATAAAGACGAAGATCGTCTTTGTGTTTAGTAACGACGATCTTCTGATATTCCGTCTGTTCAGAAAGAATCACACGGTCACGATATAACCCGCCTTCAATCAGATTGCCGATGTTTTCTGAGAAAATCATACCTGCAATCATACCGCACAGCAAAATAATGACGGCTGCCTGATAAATGCGGGGACGGTTAAGTTTGCTGCGATATTTAATAATAATCAGAGCAGCTGCTGTCAGATTAAGGGTTCCGGAAAGGAAACATGTGGCGAAATATCCAAACGAAGGAAGCAGCAGCATCGGAAATGCTACTGATCCGATCAGACCACCGATATAATCGAAAGAAAAAATCGAGGAAAGCGTCAATCTGAGTTCTTTTCGGTCTTCTTCAATGATTCTCGTCAGAAGAGGTATCTCCAGACCGGCAAGTGTACCTATTGCCAGTATTTCAATATACATGACGATCTCATAGGATGTCAGATAAAGATGGGACAAAAACAGGATTAACGAACAACTTCCGCCAATAATACCAATACTGATTTCCACATTGGCGAACCATCCCCATAAGTTTTTTTTGACAAACTTTGACAAAAAAGAGCCAATACCAAGAGCGAACATATACAGTCCGATAGTAATTGAATACTGTAGTGTAGAATTTCCTGTAAGATAGGAACTGACAGCGCTGATGATCAGTTCGTATACCATAGAACAGCCCGAGATCAGCAGCGTTGTCAGCATTAACAGACGATATTCTTTAGCGGGTGCTTTAATTTTTCCGGGAGTCTTCATTACATAATCACTCCGCTGATAACAATAGCCAGACCGATAAAGATACCTGCCACCATAATACCGGCAGCGGTATTGCCGTTATCAATTTCGTCATTTATATTGTATTGTTTCTTGTCAAACAGACGTTTTACAAGATATCCCAGCATAAAAAATACAATACCGATTACAAAGTAAATAAGGCTGCTGATCAGACCGCCCACAAGTGTTTCCTTTGCAACAGTCGCAACAGTATTGGCTGGAGAGGAAATTGCTGCTCTCAATAACAAACCCACACCAATGTTGATACCTGCCGAAACAAAACCAATTGCCTTATTACCTTTTTTAATTTCCTCAGGGAAGGAACAGGGAATGATAAGGTCGATTAAAAAATTACCAAGCATCATAAGAATAATTCCTACACAGGAATAGATCGCTACATCCAAAATATCATAAAGTATATCCATTTTAATTTCTCCTTTACTTTCCGCTGCTCAATCCGCCGCCGGATGAACTGCGGGATCTTATACTTGACTGGCGGACACTGCCGGAATAAGTGCTATATGTATTACTTGAATTATAATCAATCGCACTATCACTGAATGAACTATAGGGAGACGAAGAATCTGAGTACCGGTCTGAATCGGAAGAATAACCAGTTGAATAATAGAATCTGCGGAAGTATCGACGCGAACGACTGCTTCCGTGATAAAGATCATTGTCACTCGTATAAGCATATTTTCGATTAGATACCTGTACCAGTATAGTAGTGTTATCTTCTTCTGATGGGTAAACAATGCAGTATTCATCATTTGTCAGAATGGCAACACTGCCATCAGAGCTTTCAGAATCTTCTTGTACATACTCCGTTTCTCCATTGATTGCATTAATAATATCTTTAGCTACAGTATCTACATCATTTCCAACTACAGCTTCATAAACATCAGCCTTTTGCTGTTCCTGCCCGGTTATGGAAGTGGAATAGGTATAGCCTGAATCTTCCTCAAGGTATTTGGAAATTGACTTCTTGAATACCATACCATTCAGAGCGCTCACCAGAAGAGGCATTGAAATAACCAGAATCAGGATCACAGCAACCGCAATCCCGGTTACCTTAGACATTTTCTTCGGATGCTGATAACCGCCTGACGAAAACGTCTGGGAATTACTGCTCGAAAAACTGGTATGACTGCCTGCCGTTTGGGAATTACTGCTGACCAGACGAATCTCATCTTCATCAAGATAGTAGCCTTCCGAGTATTCCGCACCGTCGTCCCATGTTTCTTCCGATATAATTTTTTCCTCTGTACTATCCTCATACTCTACAAAAAATGCCGCATCGCCATATTCCACATCGACATTACCAGAAGCACTAATAACGACTTCACGTCCGCGGTCAACCTCATGGAACCCTTTAAGGTTAGCACGAAGCACCACGTGAGAGATTGAATATTCCTTATAAGTTTCATCAATACTTAGCCATGCTTCCTTTCTGCCAACAGTGGAAATCATACGGTATTCATCCCAACAGCAATTATCGACCGTATTACGATAGGTAACTTTTCCGACAATTTTATACTCACTGCCGTCAACTTCAAGAATATCTCCTATTGAAAATATCATTTAATCAATCCTCCTTTTTTAGCCTGATTATCAGCCGATTGTGTAATTTATTAAAGCATCTGTTTATGAAACTAAAAAAATAATAAATCGGCTACATTTTCCCGCTGACACATGATTCTAAACATAGGTTGATAAAGTTGCTGACCAATCCAGTATACTATTACAGGTATTATAACATTCTCTTTTTACCAATGTCAAGTATCATTCTCTAAAACGTATGTGTATAAACGTATGTGTCAAGTTTTTTACATTTTACTCAGCTTCACACTGTTGCTCAGTTTCAAACTTGTAATCACAATATTATTATAATCGGCTGATCAGAAATAGTTTTTTCTTTTTCCGCCAATTTTTACGAAAAAAAACAAAGATGATATTGCAAAAGAATAAAAAAAGGTATAAAATATAATACAGTATTTTTATTATTCAGGCGGTTATATTTGTTGGTTGCCTGATTGCTCAATTTTACTCCACGGAGGCTTTTGCTATGGCTACTAAATTTGAAAAAATAGCGGGAAACGACAGCATATTTAATAATAAAGAATACATTGCTGATTCTATTATTTTCAACTCTATTGAATCTGCCCGCTCTGCTTTTGACTGCAAGATATATTCAGATCACAAAAATGTGATTATTCTTTTTGCAAATAACAGCCCGAGGATCTGGCTATGGACATCGGATACTATCAAAGACGATACGAATAAGCTGATTGATATTTGCCGGTTCCTTCGTGACAGTAATGTTCCCAAAGCCGAGATCTATCTTAAAGAGGAGGTAGCCGGCACTTTCTCTGATTTGTACGCACTGACAACATTAGAAATCAATTACAGTGTGAAGGATGAGTTTTCGCTTGCAGTGTATACCTACAATAAAAAGAACCAGGAAATAGAAATACCCGAACTGGAAAAAGATGAAAAAATCATAAAGGTAGATAAAGATAACGAAGCACACAAAAAGCTGGTTACTGATTTCTATATGCAGCTTAAAGATGAGTTTCGCTGGAACGATAAATTTGAACGTAAAGTAAACGAATACCTTCAAATGGAATTCTATGCTCTTGTCAAAGATGGACGAATGATTGCCAATGCGGTAATAGGCGGCAAGACAGAGCAGTATCTGCGCATTAAGTCTATAGCTGTACTATCAGATGAACGCTGCAAAGGATTCGGCTATAAGATGTGTTTGTTTGCACTCAATAAAATAAGAGAACGTAATCTTACTCCTATTCTGTACACTCATGTGGGCAATAAATCAGCCGTTGCACTATGGGGAAAATCAGGATTCAGCGTAAAGGAAAAGCTTTATCTTCTCAAGATTGAAAATAACGATTGATTTTTTTGATCAGGTTTTAAGAAAATTGCCGTCCTGCTTTTTTGCAGGATGGCAAAAAAATTCAAGAAAACTATTGCAAACAAACCGCTGATGTGTTAGAATGTTAGTGTTGTTTGTGTGCCGGTGTGGCGAAATAGGCAGACGCAAGGGACTTAAAATCCCTCGGTAGTTAATACCGTACCGGTTCAAGTCCGGTCACCGGCATCGTCATGAGTGTTCGTAACATATTTGTTATGAACACTCTTTTTCTTTTAAGGGCATCTCCCACACAGAGATAGTTACGAAGATAAAAAGCAAATGCAGGGAGGTTTGGAGAGGTAATTTCCATACAGCTGATTGTTTAAAATGTAATAGTACAGTAAGCTGAAAATAAAATACACAGACTGTCTTTTTGCATTTTGTTTGTTTTAACTGGTATTTTATCATAAAAATTAGTTAATAAGCCTTGCAAATAAGGTCGAAAGATTGTATAATACAATTGTACGGATTATTGTTTTAAACTTTGTTTTTATTGTTTTGTCAGACATGTATCTGTAAAACAGGTTCTGGGATACATTTATTGATAATTGCGGGGTGTGAATTTTGGATGCCGGTTCTATTGTCGGACTTGTGACAGCGGCTCTGTTTTTTTTAGGCGTTGTTGCATTGATCGTGATTATTTTAGTGATACGGTCGAAGGTAATTAAATATCAGAAACAATGGGGACTTAATGCCAGAGGAATTTTCAGCGATATTAATTCTACAAAGGATGTTGGTAAAAATCCTGCCTCGCTTAACGGTATGGACCGGATATATATTCCCAAAATACAACATGATTTTCCCGATTTTCAGCTTGCACCCGTTATTCCGCAGGTGGAAACTTTTATAAAGACGTTTCTGGACAGTGTGGAAGATAAGGATACCTCTGCCCTTCAAAAACTGGCGATTGCACCAAGTCTTATCGACAGAGCACAGGAAATAATCAAAGATGTCAATTCTCAGGGATTGAATGTCTATTACGATAATATTGTTATTCATAAAACTGTTATCAGTGAATATGTAAAGGAAAAAGGCATGGTGATTATCCGTTTCCAGTCTGCGGTAGGATATCTTCATTATGCCGAAACAGAAAAAGGTAAACTTGTCAGCGGCAGCAAGGACACTGCGGAGGAAACAGTGTATGTGACTTCCTATGCCAGGATTCTTGATTCTGAGTTGGCAAGACAGTCGGGTGTTATCGATGTTATCGGTCTTAACTGCCCGAACTGCGGTGCACCTTTGCGCTCGTCAAATGTTACAGTATGTGAATTTTGTGGAACGGGCGTAAATAATTTGACCGAAGATGTCTTTGGATGGACATTTACGGATATAAAAGAAAAAAATAGAATGACAAAAAAATTATTCTGAACAAAGGAGATGCGTAAACAATGGGTATTATCAAAGCAGCGGTTAATACAGTCGGCGGTGCGCTTGCCGATTCGTGGCTGGAGGTTATTGAGCCGAGTGATATGGATGCCACAACTGTTATGTGCCCCGGTATCAGCAAGGCAAGAAATGACAAGAGAAATACCAATACAAAAGGTACTGCCAACAATATTTCTAACGGATCAATTGTTCATGTTTATGACAATCAAATGATGCTTTTGATTGACGGCGGCGCAATTGTAGACTATACAGCTGAGCCCGGCTATTTTGAGGTTAAAAATTCTGCACAGCCCTCACTTTTTAACGGTCAGTTCGGTGATTCTCTTAAAGAAGCATTTAACCGCTTTAAGTTTTCGGGCGTTACACCAACGGCACAGAGAGTTGTTTATATCAACCTTAAGCCGCTCGAGGGTATTAAGTACGGTACAAAAACACCAATTAACTATTATGATGCCAACTACGATATTGACGTAAATGTTCGTGCATTTGGTAAGTTCTCGCTGGAGATTAATGATCCGCTCAGATTCTATAAGACGATTATTCCTACTTCTGATGTTACAAATATGCGTCCGGTAGATATGGAATACCTCGCTAATCAGAGATGGGACAGCGAATTTCTGATGGCATTGCAGGAAGCTCTTACTACACTTTCTGCTCAGGGTGTCAGAATTTCTCAGATCGGCATGTACAACTCCAAACTGGTAGAAGCTCTGAAGACCGCTCTTAAGGATACATGGAGCGATAAAAGAGGTATTACACTCAGCGAGGTTGGTATTACTGTATCTTATGACGATGAAACCAAGGAACTTCTCAAAGAGAGAAACAAGGTTGCAATGTTCAACAATCCCGGCATGAGAGAAACAATGGTTCAGAAAAATATTTCCGAAGGTCTCAGGGATGCCGGTTCAAATTCAAACGGCGCCATGGCTGGCTTTATGGGTATGGGCATGGGCATGAACTTCGGCGGCGGATTCATGAATAATGCTTCCAATGCTAATCTACAGCAAATGCAGATGCAGCAGCAGCAGCAGCAGGTTCAGCAGCAAATGCAGCAGCCTG
>CACZPV010000212.1 GCA_902783065.1 uncultured Ruminococcus sp. | reverse complement strand
GTCCGGGGTTCGAGTCCCTGTTGGTCCACCAGAAAAAATCCTGACACGATTGTGTCAGGATTTTTTGTTATTCAGTTTGATTTCAGCTTAAATATTAAACCACAGTATGGAGGCAGTGAACATGTTAACGTTCCATCATTAAATTCAAATAACTTTGTATTTTCGGTAGTAGTGCCTCCGAAACGCTCATCATCTGTGCATAACAATAAGTCTGCTTTTTCTGTATTCTGAATTTTCAGAGTGTAGTCTTTCTGCGTTTCTCCTCCAAAATTGAAAACAGCAAGTAAAGTTTCTTTTTCGCTGCGTCGAAGCATAGCATAAATCAGTTTTTCTTTCTGATTGCAATCTGCCCATTCAAAACCATTTTTTTCGTAGTCTTCTTCAAACATTGCAGAGTGATTCAGATATAACTGATTTAATTCTTTCATATAATCATGGAACATTTTATGCTTTGGATTATTCAGCAATTCAAAATCCTGTTGACGCTTTTCGTCCCATTCACGGATTTGTGCCAGTTCATTACCCATAAAATTCAGCTTCTTGCCCGGATGAACCGTCATGTACATATACAATGCTTTTGCCTGACTTAATTTTTCTTCATAGCTTCCATACATTTTATTGGCAATGGTTCCCTTTCCGTGTACTACTTCATCGTGTGAAAGAGGTAGGAGATAGTTTTCATCTCCGAAATACATCATTGAGAACGTAAGCTTGTGATAATTCTCACAGCGCTTTTCCGGCGGAAGCGCAAAATATGAAAGTGTGTCATTCATCCATCCGAGATCCCATTTATAATCAAATCCCAGTCCGCCTTTTTCGGTATCCTGCGTAATGCACTTAAAGCTGGTACTGTCCTCTGCAATCAGTATGCAGCCCTGATTCTGTTTTTTAAGGTATTTATTCATCTTTTTTACGAAATCAAGTGCATTGCTGTTTACGCCTCTTCTTTCATCTCCCTGCCAGAAAATAATTCTGCTGATTGCATCCATTCTAAGTCCATCGAAATGATATTCTTTCAGCCAGTAATTTGCAGATGACTGCAAAAAGCTTTTTACCTCGCCTCTTGAGTGCATAAAATTACAGCTGCCCCATTCGCTTCTTCCGACATCATTATTAGGATATTCATAAAGTGCTGAGCCATCATATTTTGACAGCCCATAATTATCCACTGCAAAATGTACCGGAACAAAATCAAGTATGGCACCGATTCCATTAGCATGAAGTTCATCAATGAGTTTCATCAGCTGTTCAGGTGTACCGTAACGGCTGGTCGGCGAGAAATATCCCGTTGTCTGATACCCCCAGCTTTCGTCACAGGGATGCTCACATAATGGAAGAAATTCAACATAATTATATCCACATTCTTTCAGATATGGTATCAGTGAATCGGCAAGTTCTTCATAGTTATACCAGTCGTCAGGATTATTTCCGGGTTTGCGAAAAGAACCTGCATGCATTTCGTAGATATTCAGGGGTTTGTTTATCATATCTGAACGCTTCTTCATCCATTCATCATCAGTAAATCGAAATTCTCCAAGATCACATAAGATTGATTTGTGGTTCGGACGTAATTCCATTGCATAACCGTACGGATCACAGTGATCAATATATCCGCCGTTAGCATGGATACGATATTCATATTTTGTACCTGCCGGTAAATTTTTGACTTCAGCTTCATAAAACTGACCATTATAGATTTTTTGCATGGGAATAACTCTGTCGGGTAACACAAGCTCTGCTTTTTGCGCCTGTGGTGCAAAAGTGCGGAATATAGTGCTTTCCGGTGAATAATGAGCGCCAAGCCATTCATAAGCGTCAAAAATTTCTCCTGTGTAAAAACCATAAAAGTCCATAAAAATCCTCCTTAACTGTGTCTTCGTTTAAGCTTTTCTCATTCTTAATTTCAGAAAAATAGTGTTTTTCCTGATTGACTTATGTCAATTAAGTTACTATAATAAATATAGCACTTTAATAATAAAAATCAATAAGCGGTTTTAGTCGATAGTAAAATAATTGACACTATTCAAAAGTTAACAAGGAGTCTATTTATGGATTTAAGAGAAAAAAAGACACTAAGAAGCATTACCAATGCTTTTCTTGAAATTCGTTCAAAAAAAGCATTAGAAAAAATTACTGTAAAAGAGCTTTGCGAGCGGGCGGAAATCAGCAAGGCAACCTTTTATCTGCACTATCGAGATATTTATGATCTTTCCGAAAAGCTACAAATGGAAATTATTAAGGATATTATTAAATATATCCGTGAACCAAAAGAAATTATTGAAAATCCATGTAAATCCAGCCGGGAATTGATAGAAGGTTTTTATGCTAACCGCGCTATTATCAATATTCTTTTTTCCGGAGCGCAATTTTCTAATCTTCCGGAAAAAATTGAAAGTGAAATCAAATCCGTATTATTCGGTATTTTTCCGGATCTTAAAAATGATGTTTATGCCAATGTACAGATCACTTATCGTCTTATGGGAAGTTTTTACGCTTTTAAACATTATGAAAAAACATTTGGTTTTGAGTCTGTCATGCAGGCAGTCGAACATATTACTCGTCTGTTTGATGATGATATAAATTAAAATAACAAGAACGAGTACAACCGTCCCTTTCAACCGGACAGGGGGATAGGCAAAAGAAAGGGCAACTGTCGGCCGATTTCCTGAGTATCAAATAATGACCTGAATCCGTGAAATTGACTTGATAAATTATAAAAGAAAAAGACCTTCCGGTTTCATCTTATTCAGGCTGCGGTCGTTCGAAGCACGACCGCAGCCGTTCCACTAAGATCTCCCCTTTTTACTGTTTATCAATACAAAGTTTTACGGATTAAGGCTATATTATAAGCTTTGAATTGCATCTTACCGTGGTTTTCTGCATCTAACCGCCAGATCTGTTGATAAAAATTTTTGCCGGTATTATAATCTGATCATAACATTCAGAAAGGCTGATCGATTATGGAATTTATGTTTATGGGCTTATTTATACTGGCTGAAATTGTGCTGACGGTTCTGACATTCATCAGATTCAAAGAAAAATCTGACTGGCTGAAAAACAGAATGTTAGTCAGAATTATTGAAACTGTTTTGCTGACAGCCATCGTTCTTATGCCGTTTACTTATATGAAATGGCGATTTCTTGCCGCTATGGCAGTTCTGATTATACGACTGCTTATTGCAGGTATTGTCTGGCTTGCTAAACGCAAAAAGGTAACTGGAATCAAGAGAAAACCCGGAACAGTTATTAGTTGCTTTATCTCTGTAGTAATTGTTTCTATTTCTATGACTCCTGCTTTTATATTTACTAATTATCATGGATTAGAAACAACGGGTAAGTATACGGTATCACAAACAAGCGCTATCCTTGTTGATAAAGACCGTATTGACTCTTTTGAAAATGACGGTTCATTCAGAGAGGTTCCGGTCCATTTCTATTATCCGCAAACCGAGGGTGGAAAT
The DNA here is from genome assembly GCA_902783065.1 of uncultured Ruminococcus sp. Taxonomy (GTDB): domain Bacteria; phylum Bacillota; class Clostridia; order Oscillospirales; family Acutalibacteraceae; genus UBA1213. The sequence continues at coordinate 3,134 of CACZPV010000212.1, read as the reverse complement.
TTTCCTCTTGTTGTTTTTTCTCATGGCGCGTTTGGTTACCATGAAAGCAATTATTCAACATATGCTGAGCTTGCAAGTAACGGTTATGTGGTTGCAGCTCTTGATCATCCACATCATGCTATCTTTACCAAAGATACGGACGGGAAAACTGTTATAGTTGACAGTAAATTTATGAATGACGCCATGGGTATAAATAGTATTGAGGATGAGGAAATGATCTTTTCCGTTACTCAAAGCTGGATGAAGCTCAGAACTGATGATGAAAACTTTGTCCTTGATACTATCAAGGATGCGAAGGATACCGCTAAACTCAGTGACGCATGGTATACAGACAATGCGAATACCGTACTTTCGGTTATCTCAAAAACAGATGCTGAAAAGATAGGTTTGTTGGGTCATTCACTTGGCGGCGCTTCAAGTACTGCTGTCGGCAGACAGCGCAGTGATATTGATGCTGTTGTTGTTCTTGACGGAACGATGCTTGGAGAGAGAACCGAAATAAAGGATGGAAAACATGTATATATAAGCGAAGCTTATCCTGTTCCTGTTCTTGATTTTACAAAAGAAAGCGATTATAATGAAAGAGAACAGTACAAAGACGAAAACGGCTATGCTTATGTCAATGAATATGTCATAAAAAATGCCGTTGACGGCAAAACAGTTGTATTCAAAAATGCCGGACATATGGATTTTACCGATCTTCCGCTTATTTCTCCTTCCATTGCATCTATGCTTGGTCATGGTGATGTGAACAGCGAAGAAATGATGAACACTGTCAATGCTATCGTTCTTAACTGGTTCGACTACTATCTGAAGAACGAGGGAACGCTTGATATTCAAGCAAGGTATTAATCAATGTTAACGAAAGTAATTAAAATAAAACCCGACAAACCTGAGATACTGGAAATACATTGTCATTCTGTCAGCGATGAAGTAAAAGAAATTGTTGCCTTTGTAAAATCAAGACAAGGACAGCTTACAGGAACATCTGATGAAAGACAATATGAAATTTCGGTAACGGATATCTTTTATATTGAATCAGTTGACAATAAAGGATTTATTTATACAAAAGACAAGGTTTATGAAACAAGACAAAAATTGTATGAACTGGAAGAGATCCTCAGAAAAAAGAATTTTCTGAGGATCTCAAAGTCAATGCTTTTGAATCTGATGAAGGTCGATTCCATAAAACCTTCTGTGAACGGGCGGTTCACTGCTGTACTTTATTCGGGCGAGCAGGTAGTGATTTCAAGAAAATATGTGCCCGATTTAAAAAAAGCCTTGAAAGGTGATGGTTAAAATGACAATAAAAGAATTTATTCTGATGCGTGTGCAGTTATTTTTCTTTTTAGTAACAATGATACTTGCTGCAAGTTTTTTTGTCGGTATTACGGTCGCTCCCGAACAGGAATTGTATTATCAGGATCTGATCAGTCCGATTATAATGGCTGGTCTATGTATTCTGCCGACATGTGTAACCTACTTTAAAAAAGAACCTACTATAAAACAATATGTTTTCAGGCTTGTACTGCAGCTTGGGCTGATCGAAGGAATTTTGTTAACGGTCTTAACACCTCCTTCAGATACAGATAAGCTGGTCTTTTATATAACAATAGGTGTTATTATATTTGTAATTTACGTTATTGCAGTTTGTATTTTCTGGTTTCAGAAATATCGTCAATCCCAAAAACTGACTCAACAGCTGAAAAATTTTCAGATCAACGGATCAAAATGATCTGAAAAAATTTTTAAATAATTTGAACCTGACCCCCTTTTTTCGTGTCTTTAAATTAGAAAAACCTGAAACCGGTTTTTCTGCTATACCAGATAGACATAGTAAATGAAATTTGAGCACAATTTAACGCCCAAAAGTTTCATCATTACTATTTGATATGGCAGTAATATAAAGATATGAGAAAAGGGGTTTTTATTATGAAGAAAAAAGTCATTATTATTGCTTGTATTGCTGCGGCAGCGGTTGCAATTGCTGTGCCATTGACAATCACATTGATCACAAATGAAGTCGCTTATCGGGACGCAATGGTATTATCTGCTCAGGGAGATTATAAAGCAGCAGCCGAACAATTTGATAAACTCGGAGGATATTCAGATTCAGCTGCACAAAAGGAAACCAACCTCCAAAATATATACAATGAAGCATTGTCCGATTATTATGAGATTAAAGCTCCGAAAAAACTTGAAGAATATGATACTGTTATCAACCAGTACAAAAAAACAGCTCAGAAATTTGGTGACGCCGGAGGATTTTCAGATGCGAATGAGTATAAAAAAGAATGCAGCAATAAGAGTGCTGCGTATTCCAAACTGAAAGGCATAGCTGCCTATATCATCTATGCCTTTGAATCGGATGATAACCTTTCCAATGCCATTAAAAAGTATCATGATTCAATATCAGAAATAAAAGATGCCGGAATTAATGTAACATTTGATTCACTGCTAAAAGAATATTTTCCTGATCGTTCTGATATTTACATGGATTATAAAAATGATCTGAGGAATATTGCAGGAACATACATAAATGACGGCAGTGACGGTCAAAAAAGATCTAAGCTGGAAATTACTGTTGATGAAGATGATTGGATGATTTCATTTAAAGTATTCGATAAGGAACATTGCTTTACATATCCTTTCTCACCAAAAATATATAAATTCAAACAGTATTTGCCGTTAACGTACAAACCGGATGAAGAAGATGGCGAGGATTACCTGACTATTTCTGAAGATCGCAGCAGCATAGAATGTTATTTTACCGGAAACACACATTATAAGGATGACGGCTGGATGGGTGCCGGTCTGTATTTTGACAGTCTTAAAGGTACATTTTACAAATACCAATAAGCGTTATTAAAGACAGAAGGGATGTTTATTGATGGATAATAATTATAATCAACAATCAGAGTTTGCTGTAAATGATAAGAAAAAAAAGACACCTTTTACGAAAAGAAGAATTATAATTGCTGCAATTACAGCAGCTGCTCTGGCTGCGGCAGTAACAATAAAATGTGTTCAGCACCGCCGGCTCGCCGGGCACGCTTAAAAGGGGAAAACCACAAGAGAGCATTGCCCTCTTAAGGTTTTCCCCTTTGACAATCCCTTTTCCTTAACACCCTTAC